>CAZMXH010000323.1:0-4457 GCA_964570165.1 uncultured Actinomycetes bacterium | reverse complement strand
CCGAGCGGATACCTCCGGCTGTCCTACGCGCTCGGCGACGACGACCTGGTCGAAGGCGTACGGCGGATCGCGCGGCTGCTCGCGCCGTCGTGACGACGGCACCTTCCCGGCGCCGGCCGCATCTCCCCGCCATCGCCAGGTAGGGCGGTGCCGGTGGTGCGCGATCTCCGCAGCCTTCCCAAGGCCCATCTACACCTGCATTTCACCGGATCCATGCGCCACTCGACACTGGTGGAGCTTGCCGACCTGCACGGTGTCCGGCTGCCTGACGCGCTTCGGGACGACTGGCCCCCGCAGCTGTCCGCCGCCGACGAGAAGGGCTGGTTTCGGTTCCAGCGGCTCTACGATCTCGCGAGGTCGGTCCTGCGCACCGAGAACGATGTCCGGCGCCTGCTCCGGGAGACGGCCGAGGACGAGGCAGCGGAGGGCTCCGGCTGGCTGGAGATACAGGTCGATCCCTCGGGGTACGGAGGCAGGTTCGGCGGGATCACCGCTTTCACCGACCTCGTCCTCGACGCCGCGGCGGCCGCGTCCCGTGCGACCGGCGTCGGCCTGGCGGTGATCATCGCCGCCAACCGGACGCGCCACCCCCTGGACGCCAGGACCCTCGCCCGGCTCGCCGCACAGTACGCGGGCCGCGGGGTCGTCGGCTTCGGGCTGTCCAACGACGAGCGGCGCGGCGTGATCTCCGAGTTCGGCCCCGCGTTCCGGATCGCGTCGCGCTCGGGACTGCTCGCGGTGCCGCATGGCGGCGAGCTGTGCGGGCCCGACAGCATCCGCGACTGCCTCGACCGGCTGGGGGCGACACGCCTCGGGCACGGCGTCCGGTCGGTGGAGGACGACTCGCTGCTCGGCCGCGTCGCCGAGGACGGTGTCACCCTGGAGGTATGCCCGGCGTCCAACGTGGCGCTCGGCGTGTACCGCAAGCCTGGCGACGTTCCCCTGCGGGCACTGGTCGACGCCGGCGCGCGCGTCGCCTTGGGAGCAGACGACCCGCTGCTGTTCGACTCCCGGCTGCTGGACCAGTACGAGAACGCACGATCCGTGCACGGCTTCACGGACCAGGAACTCGCGGCGCTGGCTCGAGTCTCGATCGAGGACTCCGTGGCACCCTCGGACGTGCGTTCCCGCCTGCTCGCAGGCATCGATGCGTGGCTGGCGGGAACGGTCAGTGCGACGGCGCGCTGACGGCGGGTCGCTCAGCGATCATCGAGTCCAGCACTCCAGGCGGGCCAGACCGGCGGAACCATTCGAACCGGTACGAGTCCTCCACGTCTGGCCCCGTGAGCGCCGCCGGCTCGACCTGGCTGGCGTGCATCGCGATTGCCGCCCGCTTCGCGGCTAACTCGGTTGCCGTGGCGGCGAGTGTCAGCGTGATCTCGGATGACGCGGAGCCGAAGCGGCGACCGGTGGCCGCGGCCGCGGCATGCAGTAGGTGGCCGTCCGCCCGCTGCACGTGGTCTCGGTCGACCGTCACCTCGTACCCGGGTACGCCCACCATCGCCGCCGCCCGCCGACCGATCTGGTGGACCGCGAGGTGGTCCGGATGCCCGTAGATGCCTTGCGGGTCGTCGTACGCGATCGCCGCGGCGCTCTCCGACAGCGCAAGCTGGGCGACGCGACGCGCCAACCGCTCAGTGTCGGCGCACGCGAGCGCTCCCGGATGCACGTTGTCGGCGGACCCGGGCAGGCCGGAGTCCCGCCGGCCGAGCAGGACCAGTCGGGCCACACCCAGCCGGTCGGCCGCCCATTCGAGCTCCGCGAGCCGGCGCTCGGCCAGTGTTTCGTCCCGTGCCAGCGGCAGTCGCGAGGCGCCGAGCTCACCGCAGGTGGCGGCCACGAGGACGACGCGGGCGCCGGCGTCGGCGAGCCGACGGATCGTGGCTCCGGTGAAGATCGACTCGTCGTCAGGGTGAGCGTGCAGCACAAGAAAAGTGGTCATCTCGCTGTCTGTCTGGGTTGGGCCCACAGAAGGGCGGCGGCCGCGGACGGAAGAACGTCAGCGGCGACAACAGAACAGCTGCGTGCTCACGGGGGTGGATCCTCGCACAGCTCCGCGTGGGCGGGCAACCCCGCCCCCTAATTGGGCGGGTTGTCAGGGTGAACGGGCATGCCCTCGCTGGTCAGCGAGTTGTCCGGCCTGACACCTCGTTTAGGGGGTAGGGATCGCCGAGGGAGCAGCCCAGCAGCACCGGTTCGGGCTCGAGCAGGATCCCGAACTTGGCGTGGACGCCACCGCGCACCTCGCGGGCAAGGGCAAGCAGGTCGGCAGTGCTGCCCGAGCCTCGGTTGGTGAGCGCGAGGGTGTGCTTGCTGGACAGGGCCACGCGGCCTCCTGGACCGCGATACCCGCGGGGGAAGCCGGCACGTTCGATCAGCCATGCCGCGCTGGCCTTGACCCCTCCGTCCTCCAGCGGCCACCGCGGCGCGTCGTCCGGCAGGCGTGCTGCGGAGCCGCCATCCAGGATCGGGTTGGTGAAGAAGGACCCCGCGCTCCACGTGTCGTGATCGGCCGGGTCGAGCACCATTCCCTTGTCCCGCCGCAGGCCCAGCACCGCCTCCCGGACGTCCCCCAGCTTGGCCCGCTCCCCGAGCTCCACTCCCAGCGCCCGGGCCAGCTCGGGGTACCGCACCGGCGCGCTGAGCGAACCCTGCCGCAGCTGGTAGGTCACGGAGCTGATCACATACCGGTCAGAGCCCTTGAACCGGCTGGTCCGGTAACCGAAGCCGCACTCCGCACTGGCGAACGTCCTGATCGCCCCGGTCGCCCGGTCGTAGGTCCGGACCGACCAGATCGTGTCCGCTACCTCCTGGCCGTACGCGCCGACGTTCTGCATCGGAGTCGCCCCAACCGCACCCGGGATGCCGGACAGCGCCTCGATGCCGACCCACTCCTCGGCGACCGCGCGGGCGACGAGATCGTCCCAGTTCTCCCCGGCCGCCACCGTGACCAGCAGACCGCCGCACGCCGCGAGGTCGTCGTCGTCGCATCCCGCGTCATCGACGGCGACACCCGAGGTCAGGACATGGACGACCGTCCCGTCGAAACCCTCGTCCGCCACGACGACGTTGGAGCCCCCACCGAGTACGACGACCGGCTCACCTCGGCGGTCACAGGCGCTGACGGCTTCGATCAGCTCGTCCTCTGTCCGGGCCTCGACAAGCCGCGCCGGTGGCCCGCCAAGTCGCAGCGTGGTGAGGTCCGCGAGTCTCATCTCCGCCTCACGCGGCCCTCGGTGGACGGACGGCGGCGCGCGCCCGGGTCAGAACCTTCTGCTCGCCCGCCTTGACGGTGAGCTCCACGTCGAGCAGGCCGTCGTCGCGGACCTCGGCCACCACCCCTGCGACCGTCACCGTCACCCCCTCGTCGTCGTCGGGTACGACGACCGGGCGCGAGAACCGAACGCCATACTCCACTACAGCTCCTGGATCACCGGTCCAATCGGTCAGGAGCCGTGCGGCCAGCGCCATCGTCAGCATGCCGTGCCCGATGACCGAGGGGAGGCCAACGTCCTTGGCGATCCGGTCGCTCCAATGGATCGGGTTGAAGTCGCGCGAGGCGCCGGCGTAGCGGATTAGATCAGTGCGTGTGATCCGAAACTCCTGCTCGGGCAGGTAGCTTCCCGGCTCAGCCATCGTGCTCCTCCGCCGACCGCACCAGCAACGTGGCGGTCGCGACACACACCGGTTCCCCTGCGGCGGTTGCCACGTCCGAGCGTACGGTCAGGAAATGGTCTCCTGCCCGGGACCGGACGGTGTCAAGGGTGGTGGTGGTCAGCAGCGTATCGCCGGCCCTGATCGGCCGCTGGTGCTCGAACCGCTGGTCGACATGGATGACACCCGAGTACTCGAGTTCCAGGTCATCCATCAGCATGTCGAAGCCACGCAGAACCGGGATCATCGCGAAGGTGGGCGGTGCGATGGTGTCCTCGTGGCCGAGCGCCCGGGCGGCATCCGGTGCGCGATACGCCGGGTTGCCGTCGCCTATCGCCTCGGCGAACTCGCGGATCTTCTCCCTGCCCACCTCGTAGGGCTCGGACTCGTACACGCGCCCGGATAACGAGGACGGAAACGAACTCGCGTCGATCGTCATAATCTCGACGGTATCGGACGCCGGACCGCCGCACCGTCGGTAACGCCGCGCTTGCTGCGCTCAGCGCGTCTCGCGGTGCGAGGTGTGCGTGCGGCAGCGCGGGCAGTACTTCTTCAGATCGAGTCGGTCGGGGTCGTTACGCCGGTTCTTCCTCGTGATGTAGTTGCGCTCCTTGCACACCGTGCATGCCAACGTGATCTTCGGACGGACTTCGGTGGACTTGGCTGCCACGGGTGCCTCTCAGTGCTCGTGAACTGCTCGCGGACTGTATTGACTCGCCTGTTGGGGTGGTCACCCGACCTCGGGCGCGTAGCGGGGGCGGGACTCGAACCCGCGACACCACGATTATGAGCCGTGTGCTCTG
>CAZMXH010000322.1:0-4479 GCA_964570165.1 uncultured Actinomycetes bacterium | reverse complement strand
GGCGCGCCGCGAGGGAGTCGAGTTGCGCGCGCACCGTAGCCTCGGCGGCAGGCCAAACCGACTCGTCGACATCGGCGTAGACGATCTCCACGACCTCCAACGGAGTCCGGGCGCCCGCATCCAGCGCCGCGCGGACCTGCCGCAGCCGCTCCTCCCGGTGCGCCAGGTACTCGTCGGCCGCAGCGGCGGCGTCCGGCCGCACCGGGCCGTGGCCGGGCAGCACGGGCACACCGTCCAGCGCCCTAAGCCGCCGCAACGACTCCAGGTACGCCTCCAGCTGCCCGTCGGGATGGGCGACGACCGTCGTCCCGCGTCCCAAGATCGTGTCACCGGTGAGGACGGCCCGCGTCCCCGCGTCCGACACGTCGAAGCAGACTGAGTCCGACGTGTGTCCCGGCGTGTGCAGAACGCGCACCCGCAGTCCGGGCACGTCGACAATGCCGCCGTCAACGCTGAGCGGATCGCCGTCGATGCAAAGCGCCGGATCACGCGCCCGCACCGGAGCACGGGTCATCTCGTGGAACCGGCGGGACGCTTCGGAATGGTCCAGGTGGCCATGTGTCAACAGGACCACCCTCACCGGGCCAAGCGACGCCACGGCCTCGAGGTGCTCGTCGATCAGCGGACCGGGATCCACCACCACGTTGCCGTCATCGACCGACAAGACGTACGTGTTGGTTCCGTCAAGCGTCATCGGGCCCGGATTGTCGGCTCGCACCAGTCGGCACCAGGACGGCAGCGTCGTCATGCCCCAAGCTTTGCATTCTGGTCGCCGCCGCTCAGGGACGGATCAGCGCCGGCTCACGACGGACTTTCATCCCCGGGGTCAGGAACTGATCGAAGATAGCGTCGTCGAACATGAGGTACGGCCGAACCGGCCGAGGTGCGCTCACCTCGTCCAGCCGCGCGACCTGCTCGGCGGATAACTCGAAGTCCAGCGCCGCCAGGTTCTCTTCCAACTGGCCGACGGTTCGTGCTCCTATGAGCGTCGAGGTGACACCGGGACGGTTGGCTACCCAGTTCAAAGCGACCTGAGCGGGTGAACGATCAACCTCAGCGGCAACCTTCACCAACGTGTCCAGAACGCTCCATTCCTGGTCGCCGTACCCGCCCAGAAACTCCCGCACCGAACGCTGCTCCGGAGCCTGGAGCCGCCCCGAGCCTGCGATGTCGCCCGCGTGGCGCGCATACCGTCCGGTGAGGAAACCGCTGGCGAGCGGACTCCACGGGACCATGCTCATCCCGAGGTCCACGGCCATCCGTACGTGCTCCCGCTCCACCTCTCGCTGGATCAGCGAGTACTCCATCTGTAGCGCCGCAACGGGCTCCCAGCCGTGTACGACCGCGAGCGTATGCGCCTTGGCGGCGTACCAGGCCGGCACGTTGGACAGGCCGACGGCATGGACCTTGCCGCTCCGAACCAGGGTGTCGAGGGTGGCCATGACCTCCTCGACCGGTGTCACCATGTCCCACACATGCAGCCAGTACAGGTCGACGTAGTCGGTCTGCAGCCGCCGCAGCGATGCGTCGAGAGCGGACATGATGTGCTTGCGCCCGTTGCCGTAGGCGTTCGGGTTACCGGACTCGGTGAGACTCGCGAACTTGGTGGCCAGCACCACCTGATCCCGGGTCCGGGTCTCGTTAATGAACGCGCCTGTGAGCTCCTCACTGCGGCCGTCCGCGTACACGTTGGCCGTATCGATCACGTTGCCGCCGGTCTCGAGGTAGCGCTCGAAGATCGCCCTGGACGTCTTCGCGTCCGAGCCCCAATCGCGCTGGCCGAATGTCATGACGCCGAGGGCGAGCGGCGAGACCCGAATCCCTGTGCGGCCGAGCAGGTGGTACTCCTTCACAACGGCCTCCTTGTGGACTAGCTGAGATAGAATCGGAACTTGCCTTCCGATTAGAACTATACGGAACGCACGCTCCGGTTGTCTAGCCTGAAGCGGGAGATGACGTGACTGCCGAGAGGTCGTTGCGCGCCGACGCCCGGCGCAACAGAGCGCGCCTGCTCGAGGTCGCCGAGCGGGTCTTCGCCGCCGAGGGGCTCTCAGCGCCGATCGACGAGATCGCACGGCAAGCCGAGGTCGGCGTGGGCACCCTCTACAGGCATTTCCCGACCAAAGAGGCGTTGTTCGGTGCCATCGTGATCGATCGCGTTCGCCAGGTGATCGACCGCGCAAGGGAGTTGGCTCACGCCCCGGATCCCGGCGAGGCGTTCTACGAGTTCTTCACATACCTGGTCGAGCAGACCGCCGCCAACAAGGCGCTCTACTCGGCGCTGTCCGAACGGGCCGGCCTGGACCTGGCTCCCACGTCAGATATCGGACACGAACTGAACGAGGTTCAAGGTGACCTTCTCGTGCGTGCGCAGCGCTCGGGGGCCGTTCGAAGCGACATCGATGTCAGCGACCTCAAGGCGTTGATCAGCGGCGCGCTCGCTATGCAACAGCATGGCGCGTCGCCGGAGCTGATGCTCGCGATCCTCTGCGACGGCCTACGGCCGCGCTAGTCGTCTCGGTCCTTGTCGTCGCCCGGGAAGCCGGGGTCGCCGGGCAGCAACAGCCGCACGGTTACCCCGTCGTCGACCCAACCCGGCATCGCGGTGTCCAGCGTTCGCCGAGCGGCCGCGTCCAGTACCGCCGACACGGACGGGAACGCCGCCAGTTCTTCCAGGACAGACCAGGTTGGAGGAAGCATCGCGACCTCGCCGCGCGCCGCGGTCGCCACAGCAAGGCCAGGTCGCACCCACTCGGCGCGGTCGGCCTCCCCCGACACGTCCCGGGCGGCCTGCGCTTCCGGCAACGCGGCCACGAAGAACCAGGTGTCGTACCGCCGTTCCTCGAACCGCGGGGTGACCCAGTGCGCCCACGGCGCCAGCAGGTCCGTCCGCACGGCCAACCCGCGCCGCTCGAGCAGGTCGGACAGCGCAAGCCGCCGTTCCACCAGCGCCTTCCGGTCGGCGTCCCACCCGGGACCCGACGGGTCGAGGTCGGTGCCGGAGCTTTGACCGTCCCTTGCGTGATCGGCGAGGAGGACGCCCGCCTCCTCGAACGTCTCGCGGACGGCGGCCAGGACGAAGCCCCGGGCTGCCGCCTCGGACACCTTCAGGCGCCGAGCCCACGCCTCAGGTCCGGGGCCACGCCAGCTCACGGCATCGTCGGAGACGTCGCGCTCGTCGACCGCGCCACCGGGAAACGCGTGCATTCCGGCCGCGAACGCCATGGTGGCGCGCCGCCGCAGCAGGTAGGCCTCGAGGCCGTCCTCGGAGTCCCGCAAGAGAATCACGGTGGACGCCGGCCGCGGCGGCACCGGCGTCAGACCTCGTGCGACGAACTCCCGCGCCCGATCGGCGAGAGCCTGCGGCAGCGCACGTGAGGCCGACGCGGTCGGCGTCATCTCGCCTCGACGATCATCTCGACTTCGACCGGAGCATCCATGGGCAGCACTGCCACGCCAACCGCGCTGCGCGCGTGGTGGCCGGCCTCCCCGAACACGGCGCCGATGAGCTCGCTCGCACCGTTGACGACCTGCGGCTGCGCAGTGAAGTCCGGTGCTGAGGCGACGAAGCCCAGCACCTTCACCACACGGATGACCGCCGACAGTTCGCCCACCTGGGCTCGCACGGCGGCGAGAGCGTTGAGCGCGCATTGCCGGGCGCAGTCGTAGCCCTGCTCGAGGGTGACCTCGGCGCCGACCTTCCCGGTGTGCATCAGCTTCCCGTGCCGCATCGGGATCTGTCCGGACGTGTAGACGTACAACCCGGTCTGCAGCGCAGGAACGTATGCGGCGACCGGCGCGACGACCTCCGGGACCTCCTCGCCCAGTTCGGCCAGCCGCTCTTCGGGAGTCATTCCGGCTTCTCCCGCTTGAAGTAGGCCACGACGTTCTCCGGGTTGGGGCCGGGGACAATCTGGACGAGCTCCCAGCCGTCCTCACCCCAGTTGTCGAGGATCTGCTTGGTGGCGTGCACCAGCACCGGCACAGTCACATACTCCCACTTAGCCATGGCCGCGAGCCTACTGACCGTCCGCCACAAGGGTTAGCGTGGCATCACGAGGCCCGCGTGCATGGTGCGGCACGGGCGCGCCTGCCGAACGTGATCGAACCAAGCTACGACCAGTCGACGCCTTGGCCGTCCTGCTCGTCGAAGATCAGCCAGGTGCGAGTCCCCCGCACGCCCTCGATCTCGTGGATCCGCTCGAGGACGATGTGCCGCAGCGCCGCGTTGTCCGGGGCGCGGATCAGCGCGAGCACGTCGAAGTCGCCCCCGACCAGTGCGAAGTGCTCGACGTACGGCAGCTCGGCGAGGGCCGCGGCGACCTCGCGCCAGGTGTTCTGCTGGATCGTGAGCGAGACGTAGGCACTGGTGCCGAGGCCCGCGCGCTCCGGGTCGACCTCGGCGACGAACCGGGTGATGACGCCGTCGTTGATGAGCCGGTCGACCTCGGGGTTCCCCGATGCCGCGGCAATGGCGCA
>CAZMXH010000321.1:0-4517 GCA_964570165.1 uncultured Actinomycetes bacterium | reverse complement strand
GTTCACCGACCGGTTGCTCGCCGCCGGCATCGACGCCTCGGTCGGGTCGGTGGGACGCCTACGACAACGCCCTGTGCGAGTCCACGATCGGGCTGCACAAGACCGAAGCCATCCACGACAACGGACCCGCCTGGCGCACCCGCGCCGACGTCGAATAGCAAGTCGCCCGCTGGGTCCACTGGTACAACAACACCCGGCTGCACTCCTCAATCGGACACCTGCCCCCGATCGAATTCGAACACCATCACCGGCAAGCCATGACCATGACCCCAACCCCGGAGGTCGCGCAACAACCAACCCTCCGAGAGATCCAGGGCGGTTCAGACCGCGGTTGGGGCTTCTGGGTTCTGCCCTCGAACCCCCCGCGATCCGAGGGCAGACCCGATGACCGGCACGGGACCCGCCCCGACTTCCGGTTTCCCCGCCGTTTACACCTCGCCAGCGCCGTGAGCAGCGCGGGAGCCGCCGTATGAGTATTTCCTGCCGGCCGCACCGGCGGCTAGTGGGTGACACCCCGAGTTAGTCGGCAGCGTCCCCGGACTTAACCAGCGTCGTCAGGCCGCTGCGTCCGGCCACATCCGTCTTTGCGACCAGGTTGGCCACGTGCGTCTCGACCGTGCGGGGTGAGAGCACCAGCCGCTCGGCGATTGCCGCGTTGCTCAGCCCCCCGGCGACCAACTGCAGGACGTCCATCTCCCGGCTGGTTACTCCCAGGCCGCGGAGCCGGGGCGGCACCGGGGTGTCGCCCCGGCCGCGGCGCGGCACCGGGACGCCGGCCTTTCGCAGCGTGTCCCGGCAACGCGTAGCGAGGCGGTCGTCACCGCGCTGGACGAACACCGCCAGTGCCTCGCGCGCCCAGCCGACCGGGTCGCCCCAGCCGCCGGCGAGCGCCTCTTCCGCGACCAGCAGCCGGATCCGGTGCCGCCACCAGGGCCTGGCACCCATCGCGGCGTCGGCGGTCGCGAGCACTTGCTCGGCCTCGGCAGTCCGCCCGCGCCGACCGGCGTCGACCGCGTCGGCGTACCCGAGCAGAGCGCGGTTCTCCCAGTTCACCCCTGACGGGCGGGCCTCGGCTCTGGCTTGCTTCCCGTCTCTGTCGTCCAGGGTGCGCACCAGCGCCCACAGCCCGTACGTGGGGGCGGGCGCCGTGGTCGGGCTTCTCCGCATGAACTCGATGGCCCGGTCCAAGCATTTGGCCAGGCGGGCTCGGTCGTCCTCCAGCAGGGCAACGTGCGCGTACACCGCGCCCCAGATCCCGGCGTTGACGTCCAGATCGTCCGGGGCGAGCCGGCGGGCTTCGGCCACGCAGCGCTCCATGGCCGCAACGTTGCGGAGGTGCGCGTGCGCGGCGGCCTGGAAGAACACCGCCGTGGCCCGCAGTTGGTCCATCCGCAGCCGACGGGCATGCTCAGCGGTGCGCTCGGCGTGCATCAGCGCGTTCTCCGCGTCCAGGTGCAGCAGGCGAGCCGCGAGCTGCACGTCGACCTTGGCCACCAGGCCAAGCGCGCCGGCGTCCAGTGCGAGCGTCCGGGCCTGCTCCAGCCGCACTGTGGAGCCGTCCAGCAGCAGGTCCACAGTGCCGAGCTCATGCAGCGCGGAAAGCCGTTCCAGCGGTAGGTCGTGGTCGCTGGCTAGCCGCTCGGCGGCCTGGAACGCGTCCCGCGCCGCCTCCAGGTCGGCCACCCGCGCGGCGCGGCCCAGCACCTCCAGTGCCTGGCACGCCACCGGCCACTGGTTGCGGTCGAGGGCCTCGGCGAGCGCCCGCTCGGCGATGCGCTGGGCCTCCTCGGGCCGGCCGCGTTCGTGCGCCAGCCGAGCGGCCAGCACGCTGGCCCGCGGCCCGGCGGTGCTCGGCAGCGCGGCGAGCCCCGAGGCGGCGACGTCCCACCGGCCGGCTTCGGCCGCCATCTCGGCCAGCGTCAGCCGGACCCAGGTCTCCCCGCGGGACAGCAGCCGCTCGCCCAGTGCCAGCGCGCGGTCGGTGTCGCCGGCATCGGCCAGCACCTCGAGAAGCGCCGCCTCTGCCTCCCGGCGCAGTGCCGGCTTGGTCGCAGCCAGGCTCGCTGCCCGGGTCAGTTGGACGTCCGCCGTGTGCAGCGCGCCGCGGCGGCGGGACTGCCGTCCAGCGGACAGGTAGAGCTCGGCTGCCCTGGCGTCCTCCCCTGCCGCCATCCACAGCTCGGCTGCCAGGTCGTAGGCTGCGGGCTCGCGCCGCTCGACGACCGCGGCGGCCGCGCGGGCGAGCGTCCGATGCTCTGGCGGTAGCAGGTCGGTGCGCACGGCATCACATGTCAGCGCGTGCCGGAAGCGGAACGTGTCGGCATCCGCGGCGTCCACCACGACCAGGCCGGTTGCCACCGCGGACCGCAGACCGGCGATCACAACGTCCTCACCCAATCCGGTGATCTCTGGGATCAGCCGCCAGTCGAACCGGCGGCCGAGCACCGCGGCGGTCTCCAGGACCGAGCGCGCGCTCGGCTCCAGGCTGGCAAGCCGGCGGCGCACCGTTGCCGCGAATGTGCGGGGCACGGTGGCGGCCAGCGAACCGGTCAGGGTCCCGTCCGGAGCCAGTGCACCAACAGCGGCAAGTCCGGTGAGCAGCTCCTCGATCAGAAACGGCAGCCCGTCGGCGTGCTCGACAACGAATTCCACCAGCTCGTCCGGCGGGGCCGCCGACAAGCAGGAGTCCACCACCCCGACGACCTCTCGCGGGCCTAGCCGGTCCAGCGAGATGACTTCCGCCTGGCAGGCCAGGGCAAGCTCAAGCAGGCGTTGCGGCGGGTCCGGCTCGTCCCGGGCGGTCGCCACCAGCACCACCGGCGAGGTGGCTGCGGCATCGCCCAGGTAGCTCAGGACGTCGAGGGTGTCGGGGTCCGCCCAGTGCAGGTCCTCCAGCACCAGCATGGCGCCGCTCGGGCCAGCCAGCGTGGTTGCCAGCCGCAGGACGGCCTCGCCGAGGATCACCCCGCCGCGGGCGTCAGGCCGGCCCTCGAAGCCGATGTCGGGAAGGAGGGCGGACAGCGCCGGCAGGTACGGTCGCAGGCCCTTGTTGCGAGGCAGCGAACGACCCCGCAATGCGGCGCTGAGCGCCTCGGCGAGCGGACGGTAGGCCTCGCCGGACGGCACCGCCCGGCCGAAGTACACGCTGACGCCGGCCCGCTGAGCCACCGCGACGGCCTCCCGGACCAGCCGCGACTTGCCCACCCCGGCCTCGCCGTGGAGGAGCACCATCCGCCCAGCACCCGTCCGTCCCATGACGACGAGCGACCGGCGCAGGCGGTCCAACTCACCGCCTCGGCCGACGAGTCTGGACGAACTCGCCCGCCAGGATGCAGTCAACCGTTCCGTCCGGTGTCTCCTCTCGGGGAACCCGTTACCCCGGCGCGCCGGAAGCCGCCGCCAGCACAGAGTAACGGGCCGTGACAGTGGACTGGAAGCGCCTTGGCCCGTTGATCCAGCGCCGGCTGGGGACGTTGCGAGCCGGCGCGCGGCGCCGCTACGGGTTGTCGGGTGGAAGAGGGATCTGCAGGCTGACAGCGCCTCGCACGTCGAGCCAGGCGGCCGATGGTGCGCGAACGTAGCGCAGGACGACCTCGCCGCAGGCGGGGCACCGCGCGACGAAGCCGGGCTCGCGGCTGTACACCCGCAGGCTGGCGACCGGGCCGGACCGCCCGCACGTCGCGCATTTCCCGATGGCCGTGGTCATGTCGACGGCGAAGACCTCTCGGAGTGGTCCGGCGAGGGCGTTGCCGTCCTCGTACTGCTCGATCATGTCAGCCTCCCGTAGGGCCGAAGCGTTCGGTCTTGATCCTGTTCGGGTCGTGGCCCAGGGCGGTCAGCATGTCCGCCACCGCCTCGACGAAGCCGGTGGGTCCGCACACGAAGCAGCTCGGGTCGAAGTCCGGTGGCCACCCGTGCGCGGCGACGTCGTCGGGGACGATCCGCCCGGGCCGGCGCGGCCAGCCGTCCGGTGCACGGCGGGTGTAGACGTAGGCGATGTCGAGACCGCCGACCCGCTCGAGGCTGCGCAGCTCGGCGGCGTAGTACCGCTCGTCCGGGCTACGGATCGAGTAGACCAGGCGGAACGGCACCCGGGAGCCGAGCGTCCGCCGGGTTCGGATCATCGCCATCAACGGCACGACGCCGGACCCTCCCGCCACCAGCAGCAAGGGACGGGGGTCGGTCGCCTTCCAGACGAACCAGCCGCCCACGGGGCCGCGGATCTCCACGGGATCGCCAACGGAGAACACCTCGGTGAGGTACGGCGAGACCTCTCCGTCGGGAACCCGCTGCACGGTCAGCTCGACCCGGTTGCCGTCGGCGGGCGCGGCAATGGAGTAGCTGCGCTGGGTGCTGTAGCCGTCCTCGGCGGTGAGCCGGACGTCGACGTGCTGCCCGGGCAGGTGGCCAGGCCAGCCGGGGACGTCGAGGACGATCGTCCGGGCCGACGGGGTCTCGTTCCTGGCCTCGACGAGGCGCGCTACCCGCCAGGTCAGCCGACCCCTCAGTCCCCCTGG
>CAZMXH010000320.1:0-4520 GCA_964570165.1 uncultured Actinomycetes bacterium | reverse complement strand
CTATCCGCCACCGCTCGCCGCCATCCCTACCTGGCTGGCCGAACCGAGGCTCTCATCGGCATGCTGCTGGCGGCCGCAGCAGTTGTGACGGGCGTTGTGGCGATCACCGGTGTACTGCCAGGCCTGGATGACACGAACCAGGTCGAACGACTGCGTGACGTGCTGCCCGGCTGGCTCCGCTAGCGGCGGCGTACGCTGCCGCGACGCGAACGGCGGACTCGGCCGGTGAAGCTCGGCGAACCGATGGCAGAGAACGAGGGCGGAGCGCGAGACTGACCTATGGCGACGCTACCCGGGAGCCGTCGCGCCCTCAGACCCGACTGAGGCGCTGCGCCCGCGGCGTCGCGTCGCCGGAGGTTTGTGGACGCGAGGTTGCGGGGCCAGCGTGGTACGTACGTCAATCGTCATACTGGTGCTGCTGGCAGCCGGTGCCGTTGCGTTCGTCGCGAGCCTGGTCATTCGGCGGCTGCTTATCGATCGTGGTTCCGTTGAGACCCATCCGTGGTCGTCCACCCTGTCCTACGTGGCCACCGCCTACGGCGTGGTCGTCGGCTTCTCGATCCTCTACTTGTTCGGGGAGTTCGCCGACGCTCGCCAAGCGGTAGGCGATGAAGCGACGGCGATCGGTACCGCGTTCGAGGAGGCGCGGCTGTTCCCCGAAGACGCAGCGGAGATCCAACACGCCTTGATTTGTTATGCGCGCGCGGTCCCCGAGTTCGAGTGGCGTGCGCTTCGCGATAGGCACTCGGCGCCTGAGGTGGACGGTGCGTACCGCGACATCGTCCTCGCGCTCGGCGCAGCAGAAGAGCCCACCGAGTCGATCTTCCAGGCGGCCACCGCCACCAACCTGGTCGTACAGGTAGGCGACATCGCGACAGCCCGAGAAACTCGCCTCGTCGCCGCGGAGACCTACCTCCCCGGCATGCTCTGGACGTTGCTCGTCGGTGGTGGCGCGTTCGTCATCGGGATGATCTTCGTCGTAACGCTTCCCACAAGCTCGCGCGAACAGGCGGCGCTGGTCAGCCTCTCCACGATGTTCACCCTCGTTTTGATTCTGATAATCATCGTCCTGAGCACCCCCTTCAACCCCGGAGCGGGACGGATAACACCACGGCTCATCGAGGAGACCGCAGCGCTCATGGAAGAAGAGGCACCCGCAGCCGCCACCCGGCCTTGCGACTTCGACGGCGGTTGGTGACCCGGCTGCCTCCGTGTCGAGCATGCCCGCACCCGCAGTACGTCCGCGGTCGGTTGGCGTCAGGCGCTCCGATCATCGTCGGTCAGCGGCGCCTCGACATCGTCGCCGTTGCCAGCCTCGCCACCGCGCTCCTCGGCGTCCGGGCGGTACAACTCTCCTCCTGCGCCTTGGACGAGTTCGGTCTCGTCCGCATCGGTATGCATCCGGGTCTCGTCGTCCACGGAATGGACGGCCTGCGCGCGTTCCCGCCTCACGTCCGTGGGGGGCGCAGGATCGCTGGTACGCGGAATCCGTTCTCGCTCATCTCGCTCGGTCACGGTTGCTTCCTCTTCTCGACTGGGGACGGGCGCACCTAGTACCCGGAGGGCGAGCTTCAACACGCTGACCCGTACGCCGCCTCCCCGCTCCCACGTGGAGGGCGAGGTTCCCGCACAGGCTCGTGCGGTGTCGGTCCCATGTCGTTTGCGCCGCCCTGGCTCGGGTACCTCCGAGCGGCAACGCTGATGACCTGGGAGAACGAATGCTCGAGCAAGACGTTCAGACTAGAACCGCCGTGGATAGCGGAGTGACGACCACCACGCGTGCGCCCTCTCGGCGCAAGCACCGCACCATCGAGAACGGCAAGGCTGTGTGGTCATTGTGGGCGACGGTCCACTGGTTGGTGTTCGCCACCATCACGCTCTCCGTCCTCTACGTGGTCGTGCTACTCCAGTGATCATCGGCAGCTATGCTGACCCGAAACCGCCTGGCCCATTGGCCACGGCCGACAGAGCATCTGTGCGCCGCTGTCATGACCGGCTACCCGGCACATCGATGCAGCGGCGACCCTGGCATGCGAGCCGCGAGGCCTAGAGAATGCGGTGGTGAGCAATCTCACCGTCACCGAACTGCTGGCCGTCGTCATCGCCGTGGTCGCGGGGGTTCTGTGGCTGGTGGTTCGCTCGGCTGTGAGAAGTGCGAACAAGCGGCAAGGGCAGCCCTAGCGGGAATCGAGCACGAGCGGCGCGGTGCGACATGGTTCGTCAGGTTCCAGCGTCTGGCAGTCCGGAGTGGGCGTATGACGCAGGCCGGTGAGCGGCTCGGCGAGGCACGGGCGGCATACCAGAAACGCGATTGGAAGGTGGCTCGCGACCGTTTCCTTGCCGCATCCGAGAGCATGCCCCTGCCCGCCAGTGATCGTTACGCTCTTGCGCGATGCTGGTGGTGGCTCGGCGACCTCGAAGCGTGTGGCCAGAACCTGGCGGAGGCTCACGTCGCTGCAGCAGAGGAGGGCGATGCTGAGCTGGCTGCGACCGCTGCTCTGGAGCTGGGGCTGACGCACCTGCTCCGCGGCAACGAACCGGTGGGATCGGGCTGGGTCGGACGCGCCGCCCGGCTTGCCGAGGATTTCCCGGAGAGCCCGATCCACGGCTACCTTGCCCTTGTCCTGGAGGTCGAACCCGAATTCAGCGGCGCGGACCCGGCCGAGGTACGGGAAGCGGCACGCCGCGTACGGGACATCGGTCGCCGCTGCGGGGACCCGACGCTCGTGGCGGCGGGGCTCCACAGCGAGGGACGTGCCCTGATCCGGACCGGTAACGCTGCCGCGGGCATGGCGTTGCTCGACGAGGCCATGGTGGCGGTCATGGCCGGTGAGGTGGACGGGACCTGGGCGGGCAACCTGTACTGCGCCACGATCGAGGCTTGTTATGAGCTCGGCGACTTCAGCCGGATGGCGCGATGGACCGAAGCAGTGCAACGCTGGCTCGACACGCTCCCCGCCGCGGCGCTGTTCAACGGCGACTGCCGGGTGCACCGAGCCCAGCTGCTCACCCTCCGCGGGGAGTGGGATCGCGCCGAACGGGAAGCGGTGCGGGCCTGCGAGGAACTCGCTCATGTCTCGGTCGTCAACACCGCCGAGGCCTGGTACGAGGTTGGTGAAATACGCCGGCGGCGTGGCGACCTGCAAGGCGCCGAGGACGCGTACCGGAAGGCGCACGAACTCGGCCGTGACCCGGAGCCGGGCTTCGCGCTGCTGCGCCTCAGCCAGGGCCGTATCGCATCGGCGATCACATCGATCAGCGCCGCGATGCTGGCCGAAACCTCGGACCGGGTCACCCGCGCCCGGCTATGCGCAGCGCAGGTGGACATCGCCGTCGTCGCCGATCGGCTCGAGGTTGCCGCGCAGGCCAGCGACGAGCTTGACGAGATCGCGGCTGCCTGCGGGAGCCCGGGGCTGAAAGCGATGGCCGCCGGCGCCCGGGGGACCGTGCAGTTGGCCGCTGGCCGGCCCGAGCAGGCATTGCCGTCGTTGCGGGATGCTCACCGGTCGTGGCGGGAGCTCGACGTACCGTACGAGGTGGCTCGAACGGGCGTGCTGCTGGCACGCACGTACAGCGCCCTGGACGACGAGGACGCGGCCAGGCGGGAGCTCGCCGCGGCAGGCCTGATGTTCGATCGCCTCGGAACCTACGCCGACGCGGCGCGCCGCACGGTTCTGCACGGTGAAGAGGCCCGGCCGTTTGGGCTGTCCGACCGCGAGCTCGAGGTGCTGCGGCTCGTGGCCGCCGGGTGGAACAACCCGCAGATCGCCGAAGCACTGGTCATCAGCCGCAAAACGGTGGCCCGGCACATGTCCAACATCTTCGTCAAGTTGGATGTGTCCTCCCGGACCGAGGCCACCCGCTTCGCCCTCGACCAAGGGCTGCTCCCAGAACGTTCGGGCTGAGCGCAGAGTCACTCCGCGTGCCGTCGTGGGCACGTGTACCCACTGGCTGATGAGCACGATTGGGCATCCTGGCCGATGCGCCACTGGTTCCCGCCGGCACATGATCGAGGAGTCCGAACCTGAGCCCTCGGTCCGGCTCGCGCATGCACCGGCCGGTCGGTCAGGGCACGAACGAGGAGTCCACCATGGCCACTGAAAGCATCGACCGCCTCCATCGAGCCGTCTCCCACGACGGGACCGAGATCGTCGGCCGGGTGTACGGGCAAGGGCCGCCTCTGGTGTTCGTGCACGGCGGGATGGACGACGGAGGGGACTGGAGTGCCGTAGTGCCGCTGCTCACCGAACGGTTCACGTGCTACGTGCCAAGCACCCGCTATCGCGGCCTGAGCGGACGGCACCCGGACCTGTCGACTGAGCGTCGAGTACAGGACGTCACCGCGTTCGCCGACAGCATCGGCGAACCGGTCGGGCTCATCGGTCTGTCATCGGGGGGCATGCTGGTTCTCGGCGCGGCGACACGCGTTCGGGCCATGTCCGTCGTCGCAGCTTACGAGCCGCTCGCGTTGGACGTGATGACCGAGCACTTCCGAGCCAGCTTCCAGAGCCGGCTCGCGC
>CAZMXH010000319.1:0-4531 GCA_964570165.1 uncultured Actinomycetes bacterium | reverse complement strand
GATGACGGCGACACTGCCACCAGGCCGGTTGCCTCCAGCGATCATGATGTCTCCCTTCAAACCACTCGCCCGTTCCTTGCAGGCCCGCATAACCAGCCTTCCGCGACGATCATGAGAGCACGATGAGGGCCCCCGGTCGCCCCGACCCCGCGTGGAGCCGTTCTCACCCGGTTCTCATCATGGCGGAGCTACGGTCACTACATGCGACTTCTGGTCGTTGAGGACGATGTGAAGATGGTGTCCCTGCTCAGGAGAGGCCTCGAGCGCGAGGGCTACGCCGTCGACGTCGTCGGCGACGGTGAGGACGCGGTCTGGGCGGGCCGGGAGTTCCCGTACGACGCCGTCGTGCTCGACGCAGTGATCCCACCGCCAGACGGGTTCGAGGTGTGCCGCAAGCTTCGCGAGGAAGGAAAGTGGATGCCGGTGATCATGCTGACTGCCCGGGGCGCGGTCGATGATCGCATCCGTGGGCTCGATGCGGGAGCCGACGACTACCTGGCCAAGCCGTTCTCCTTCGCTGAGCTGCTCGCCCGGCTGCGCGCACTGCTGCGCCGCGACACCGGCGAACGGCCCACCGTCCTGCAGGCTGGGGACCTGGTTATGGACCCGGCGAGGCACACGGTACGCAGAGGCGACACGCCCGTTCCGCTGTCGGCGCGCGAGTTCTCACTGCTCGAACTCCTGCTCCGCCGGAAAGACGATGTCCTGAGCCGGACGGAGATCATCGAACATGTCTGGGACTTCGCCTACGCCGGCACCTCGAACGTGGTCGACGTCTACGTCCGGTACCTTCGCGATAAGGTCGACCGCCCGTTCGGCCGGGCCGCCATCGAAACCGTCCGCGGCGCAGGCTACCGTCTCCGCAGCGACGGAGGGTGATCGTGGCGCTGCTTCGCCGTCCGTCGCTGCGATTCCGGCTGGCCCTTCTCGCCACCGTGGGCGGGATGGCGGTCCTTACGGCCGGCGCTGTCGTTCTCTACCAGGACCTCAGTCGAGAGCTGAGTGATGCGATCACCAGGGAGCTGACCGTCCGTGTCGCCGATCTCGCCGCCGGTATCGAGAGTGGTGAGGTGCCACCGGGATCGCCTATCGCCGCTCAGGTGATCGACCCGGGTGGAGACGTGGTGCACCCGTCCGGTGCTGTGCCGCTGCTGACCGACGCGGAGCTGGCCCGGGCGATCCACCAGCAGATCGTGGTCGACCGACCGGTTCTGTCTATCGGCGAGGACGCCCGGCTGCTGGCAGGGCCCGTGACCCAGGACGGAAGCGAACTCGTGGCCGTGGCCGCCACCAGCACCACGCCCCTGGCCCAGGCCCGCGACCGGCTTGTCGTCGTCCTGACCATCGCCGGTCCCCTGCTTGCGGCCGGCATCGGGTTCGCGGCGTGGGCGCTGACCGGGGTGGCCCTACGACCCGTGCGCCGGATGGCAGGCGAGGCGGCGAGGATCTCAGCCACCAGCGTCGGTCGCCGGCTGCCGGAGCCGGCGGGTGACGATGAGATCGCTGAGCTCGGGCGCACGCTCAACCGTATGCTGGAACGGATCGACGCTGCGGTCTCGCACGAACGGGCCTTCATCGACGATGCCGCGCACGAGTTACGAACGCCGATCGCTGTGCTGCGCGGGGAACTCGAGCTGGCATCTCACGACGAACATGATCCGGAAGCCATGGCGCAGAGCATCTCCAGCGCGCTAGAGGAGACAGACCGGCTAACCCATCTCACCGACGGACTGCTGACGCTGGCCCGGGCCGACGCGGGCCAGCTCGCGCCAGGCGGGTCCACGACCGAGCTGCTCGCCACGGCCCGAAACTCGGTGCGGCGAGTTCCACCCCGAGATGGGGTCACCGTCGAGGTGCGTGGTGAACCTGCCATCGTCTCGGGCGACCCGGAATCGATTGGCCCGATTGTCACCAACCTCGTGGGTAACGCCCAGCGCTTCGCCGCTAGCCGAGTAGTCGTATCCGCGAGACGTCGGAACGGACGAGCCGAACTCGTCGTCGCCGATGACGGACCTGGCTTCCCCGCGGGCCTGCTACCGCGGGCCTTCGACCGCTTCGTCCGCGCGGACACCGCACGCCACGGCTCGGGAGGGGGTACCGGGCTCGGGCTGGCCATCGTCGCGGCACTCGCACGGGCCCTTGGGGGCACCGTCTCCGCCGCCAACGGCCCGCCGCTCGGCGGCGCACGCGTCGAGGTGGAGCTGCCCCTGGCTGACGCGCCGCTCTCACCGCCATCTCAGGACTCGCCGTGAAGGCTTGAACCATGAAGCCACCCGCTGCTGACCATGGGATCGTCCTCGTGGTCGACGACGATCCCAAGTTCGCCAGGATCGCCATGCGCGTACTCGGGCGAGCGGGCTACGTGTGCTTCACAGAGGGCTCCGGCGAGGAGGCGTTGAATGCCGTGACGAGACACCGGCCGACCGTCGTGGTCCTCGACATCATGATCCCACCGCCGGACGGGCTGTCGGTGTGCCGTCGGCTACGCGCGCAGGGGTGGCCGGGCGGGATCGTCATGGTCAGCGCTCGCAACAGTCCGGCCGACCGCGACGCCGCGGTCAAGGCCGGTGCGGACACCTTCCTCGGCAAGCCCTTCCCGCTGCCCGACCTGGTGTCCGCTGTCGACTCGGTCGTTCGGCTGCCCTGACCTCTTCCGGTCAGGCCGTAGCGGCGGCGGCCACCTACAGTATGTTCGCCGCGCGCGCGACGATCAGAGCAAGTGTGAGCAACGAGATGCCGGCCTCGGAGGTCATGAGTGACTTTGCCGCCACCGACAGCGGCATGGCGTCAGTTGGGCCAAAGGTGGTCGCGGCGGTGAACGCGACGAACAGGTAGTCGGTGAACCCGGGAAGCCAGCTCTGCCGGTCCCATCCGGGTATGCGGCCGGACATCTGGGGGAACAGCAGGTCGGGTCGGCGTGCGGCCCTAGTGTGCTCGGGGGCGCGGGCAAACGGGCCACCGCGATCGATCTCCCAGAACCACACGGCGAACGCCACGATGTTCGTGACCCAGATCAGCAGGGCGGCTTGCACCAGCACTTGTCCGTGGCTGCCACCGGCCACCACGTACTGGATCAGGCGGACCAGGTACCAGGCGTTGGCCACGACGACGACTGCGACCACCGCGAGCGCGAGGCGGCGCAGCCACGGCGAATCTCGGCGCAGGTGGCGTGGGCTGCTCCACACCAGTGGCAGGAGCAGCGCCGCTTCGCCGGCCGGGATGAGCCAGCGCGGCTCGGGCGCGACCTCGCTGGGTACGGCCAACTGCATCGCGAGCACGATCGAAACCGCCAGGGACGCCGGCCAGCGTCTGGTGTGCACCCTGCCTTGAGTCCACCGAGGGTCGTCAGCGCTCACCGTCAGCCCCTACCCGATGCGGCCATTCCCCTGGGCGGTGGGCTGCCGTGTGCGGCAGGGCGGCTTCGGTCAACGGGCCGCCCGTCCACCCAATCTCGCCGGCGCCGGCGAGCGCGGATGGCGAACACCGCCAGGAGCACAAGCCCTCCGACGAGAACGACGAGCTCTCCGATGCCGAGGCGCTGCTCAATCGTCCGATAGCCGGCTCCCGCGATGAAGCCCAGGTAGGTGACCAGACCGGCCCAGGTCACGCCTCCGACGACATTCGCAACCGCGAACCTGCCGTACCGCAATCCGCTCGCACCCGCCACGATGGGAACGAACGCGCGGAGGGAAGCCGTCCACCGGCCGAGCAGAACGGCGATCGCGCCGTGACGGCGGATCAGGCCCGTGGCCCGGCCCAGGTTCTGGGACGCACTCAGGCGATAGGTCAACCGACCGAGCAGCCTGGGGCCGACGTGGCGGCCGATGAGATAGCCGGCGCTGTCACCCACCACCGCACCGGTGGCGCCTGCGAGCATGACCTCCCACAACTCTAGCCGCCCCCCATGCGCGAAGACCCCGCCGATCAGCAGGGCGGTCTCTCCTGGTAGCACGACACCGAGCAACGTCGAAGCCTCCAGCGCGGGCAGCAGGAACACCGCAGCGAGGGCGAGCCAGCCCGGCATGCCTAGTAACTGGTCCAGGACGGCTCTCACCACGGTGTCAGTCTGACGGATGGCCGATGAGGAAGACATGAGAGTTGGGCGGAGGCAGGAGCCGCCCGCGGGTCGGTCCGATGTGGACGAGGCGACACCTAACGGTTACGTCGCCGGCGCGCGCGCCAACGTGCAGCGGAGTACCAGGCTGGGACTTCCCGCTCCTCGTCGAACTGGCGGGCGACGAGCAGGTCGGTCGAGGAGTGCAGGATGATCGACAACGCGATCGTCAGGGCTACGAGGTGGAAGATCTTGTTGGCGTCGGCGATGCCGCTGCCGAGCACCAGCAGGCCGTACACGACCGACGCGAAGCCCTTCGGCCCGAACCACATGGCGGCGGCCTGCTCGCGCGCAGTGAGACCTGCGCCTAGGAACGAAACCCAGAGTGCCAGCGGACGCGCGAGGAGAAGGGCGAACAGCGCGAAGACCCATCCGGTCCAGGCGATCTCGCTGAGGAAGCTCGGTGAGATCAGGGCG
>CAZMXH010000318.1:3972-4551 GCA_964570165.1 uncultured Actinomycetes bacterium | reverse complement strand
GCTCGCGCGCCATCCTGATTCGCTCGACGTCGGCCTCGGTGAAGATGCGGTAGCCGGAGTTAGCGCAATGGCCACGCCAACCCGGAAGGGAGACCATCCATGACGGCCCCGAACACTGTTCCGATCGTCTGCGACATGACGGGCAGACCGGACACCGAAGCGGAACGTCTCGCCGAGAAACGGGTGTTCGCTGCCGCGTTGCTCGCCAGGGAGCGCACCGTCGAGGGCTTCCGCTTCCGGTTCCGGGACGATGAGGGCATCGAGTCGTGGGTGCGCGATCTGGCCGCCCGCGAGCAGGCGTGCTGCGCGTTCTTCTCCTTCACCGTCACCCGTGTCGGCGGCGAGGTGCTGCTCGACGGCACCGTCGTGGACGACGACACCGCGCGCGCCGTCATGGAGGAGTTCTATGACTTGCCCGTGACGCTCGCCGAGCCGGGAATCTCCCCGACGACGATCGAGGACCGCTTCACCCGCCGCGGCCTGCAGGTCGAGCGGTTCGATCACGGTCGGTAGGTGCAGCCTCACGCCGACAGGCGCGCAGACCCGGTGCAGTCAGGCCTGGCCTGCCGACCGTGATCG
>CAZMXH010000318.1:0-3962 GCA_964570165.1 uncultured Actinomycetes bacterium | reverse complement strand
GTTGTTCACCCAACCCCCCACCGGGGGCCCCCCCGGGGGGCTGCCGGGCGGGCCGGCCCAACGTTTACCAACCCGCGGGGAGGGAGCGGAGGGCGAGCAGCATGTCGACGCGGTCCTCGAGGCGGGACAAGTCCCGGCCGGTGAGCTCCTCCACGCGCTCGATGCGGTACCGGACGGTGTTCACGTGGACGTGCAGTTCCTCCGCGCACCGTGTCCACGAGCCGTCGGCCTGGAGAAACGCCGCCAAGGTCGCGAGAAGGTCGCTGCCGCGATGCTCGTCGTGGGCGAGCACATCGTGCAGCACCCGGATCGCGAACGTGCGCCGCACGTCGTCGGGCACGGCCGACAGCAACGCCAGGTGCGACGTCACCTCGTCGCTGGCCACCACGCTGACCGCGGCACTGCGCGTACCCGCAAGGCGGGCGGCGTACAGCGCCTCCTCCAGCGCACCGGACAGCGACTCCGGCATGACCGGAGAGGCGATGCCGGCCACGAGACGCGTACGGCGCAGCCCTGGCGCCAGCCGCTCCAGCGCCGCGCGCAAGGTGGCCACGTCGCCTGGCCCACAAGGGATGATGGCGACGGCGTAGCCTGCATGGGATCCGGTCACCGGGTGCTCGGTCACATGCAGCGCGGCATCGCGCAGTGTGATGTGCGGCAGGTCGCTCGGCCCTCCGGGGCACGCCGCCACCGCCACCAGAAACGGCCCCGCCGGGTCCGCGCCGAGGTCGGCGAGATGGACGCTCAGCTCGGCGTGCGCCGACCGTCCCGCGGCCGCAAGCGCGATCACCTCGTCGGCGATCCGGCGCTCGTGCCGGCGGCGCTCGTCCCAGCGCTGCCGCTCGACCGCAACCACCGAAGCCAGCTCATGCACCGTCGCCGCGGTCTCAGCCGGCCAGCCGTCGTGGCGCCCGTCGCACACCAGGAACCAGGAGCCGGCTCGCTCGTCGAGACCCGGCTCGACCGCCAGGACAGACACGGCCGCGCCAGCTGAGAGCTGCACAGTCGTCGGGAGCCGGTCGGCGACCAGAAAGGCACGTGTCAGCACGTCGGCTTCTGCCGCAGGCAGCGGTTCGGCCGCCTCGACCTGGCGCCCCGTACCGGTCATCACCCGGCACGTCAGTCCGGTCTCCGAGCCGACCAGAGCCAGCAGATCACCCAGCGACTTGCCCTCGGCCACGGCCGACAACAGCTGTCGCTGCCGGCCAAGGGCCAAGGCCAGCAGCCGGTCCCGGTCGGCCTCGTGGCGACGTGTCACGGCGTCGGTGATCTGGCCGAACGACACCTCGACCGGTACCCGGATGAGCGCTGGCCCGTGCCGTCGGCAGGCCTCCACCAGATCGACGGGCACGGTGCCGAGCGCGGCCTCGCCCGCAGCGACAGCGAGGACGCCCGCCTCGGCGGCGGTACGCACGAAGATCTCGCTGTCGGCCGGCCCGCGCCACCACATCAGCCCGGTGAGCACCAGGGAGTCCCGGCTCAGGTAGCGCGCCGGATCCCGCAGGTCGGTCGTGAACACCGAGGTGAACGTCCGGTCGAGGGCGTCATGGCCGCACAGCAGCGTCAGCCCGAGGTCCGAGTCCTCGACGAGTTCGCGCAGCCTCACTTGGAGGATCGTACAGCCGAGGCCGCCGCGGCGACCCGGGTTTCGTAGCGGCTGTGGCTGGCCAGGCCGAGGTCCCGATGGGTGTACTGGCGGAATACCGGAGGTGGGCATGGAATTCCTGCGCCCGCGGACCTGGGCGGACGCACTGGCCGCCAAGGCCGCCCATCCGCAGGCCGTCCCGCTGGCGGGCGGCACCGACGTGATGGTCGAGCTCAACTTCGACCGGTCGCGACCCGACGTGCTGCTCGATCTGACCGGCGTGGACGACCTGGCCCACTGGGACGCCGACGGCGAGCACATCCGGATCGGGGCGGGCGTGCCGTACGCGCGGATCATCTCGGAGTTGGGCCACCGGCTTCCGGGGCTGGCGATGGCATCCCGGACGGTCGGCTCGCCGCAGATCCGCAACCGCGGCACGGTAGGAGGAAACCTCGGCTCCGCCTCGCCGGCCGGCGACGCGCATCCGCCGCTTCTGGCGTCGGGCGCGATGATCGAGGCCGAGTCGACGCGCGGCACTCGCCAGATCCACATCAGGGAGTTCTTCACCGGCCCGAAGCGCCATGCGCTGCAGCCGGACGAGCTGATCAAAGCGATTGTGGTCCGCGCGGCCACCGGACCCGAGCAGTTCGCGAAGATCGGCACGCGTAGCGCCATGGTGATCGCAGTGTGCTCGTTCGGCCTCGCTCTCCGCCCGGCCGACCGTCGCGTCGGCACCGGCATCGGCTCCGCCGCCCCCACACCGCGCCGCGCGATCGAGGCCGAAGCGTTCGCCGCCCAGGTGCTGGACTGGGACGGCAGAACCCCCCTCGAAGACGGCGTGGCGCAGCGGTTCGGGGAGCTCGTAGCCGCAGCCGCCGAGCCGATCGACGACGTGCGAGGCACCGCGCGCTACCGGATTCACACGCTCGGCGTCATGGCACGGCGCACACTCGCGTGGGCCTGGACCGCTTACCGGGAGGCGTGAGATGCGGGTCACCACGACCGTCAACGGCGTGAACCGGCAGGTCGACAACGTCTGGGAGGGCGAGAGCCTGCTCTACATGCTGCGCGAGCGGATGGGCCTGCCAGGCTCGAAGAACGCCTGCGAGCAGGGCGAGTGCGGCTCCTGCACGGTGTACCTGGACGGGCTGCCGGTCTGCGCCTGCCTGGTGGCCGCCGGGCAGGCCGAAGGTCGAGAGATCCGGACCGTGGAGGGCATGTCTGACGGCGGCGTCCTGCATCCGCTTCAGGAGGCGTTCGTCGAGGCTGGGGCGGTTCAGTGCGGGTTCTGCACACCCGGCCTCATCATCGCCGCGGATGACCTGCTCACTCGGACGCCCCGACCGTCGGACGCCGAGATCCGCGAAGCGCTGGCCGGAAACCTGTGCCGGTGCACCGGCTACGAGAAGATCATGGACGCGGTCCGGGCGGCCGCGGACCGGCTGGCTCCGGAACGGAAGGCGGGCTGAACCGATGGCTGTGCCAGACCTGCCGGCCAAGGCGGCACGGAGCGATCAGGTGGGCGGCAACGCCCGTCGGCCGGACGGCACCCTCAAGGTCAAAGGCGAGTTCGCGTTCTCCAGCGACCTGTGGGCCGACGACATGCTCTGGGGGGCGACGCTGCGCAGCCCCTACCCGCATGCCCGCATCACCCGGCTGGACGTAGGCCCAGCGCTGGCCACCGCCGGCGTGTACGCGGTGCTCACCCAGGACGATGTGCCGGGCAGGGCACACTACGGCCTGGAGCACGCCGACCAGCCGGTCCTGTGCGACGGCACCGCCCGGTACCACGGCGAGCCGGTGGCGATCGTCGCGGCCGACAGCCCTGAGGTCGCGCGGCGGGCGGCGGACCGGATCGCCGTCGAGTACGACGTCCTCGAGGCGCTGACCGATCCGCGGCGGGCGATCGATCCCGCTGCCAACCCGAAGGTGCACCCAGACGGCAACGTCGCTCGCCACCTGACTGTCCGCCGCGGTGAGCCGCAGCCGCACGCGGACGTCGTCGTCACTGGCGAGTACCAGGTCGGGATGCAGGA
This sequence comes from uncultured Actinomycetes bacterium, assembly GCA_964570165.1. Taxonomy (GTDB): domain Bacteria; phylum Actinomycetota; class Actinomycetes; order Jiangellales; family Jiangellaceae; genus JBMCTR01. The sequence goes on along the minus strand of CAZMXH010000318.1, from coordinate 341 downwards.
CCAGGCCTTTCTCGGCCCGGAGTCCGGTCTGGCGGTGCCCGCCGAGGACGGGGGCGTCGACCTGTACGTGGCGACGCAGTGGCTGCACGTCGACCGGGATCAGGTCGCGGCCTGCCTGGGGCTGCCGCCGGAACTGGTCCGGCTCACGTTGGCCGGCGTCGGCGGGGCGTTCGGCGCGCGCGAGGACCTGTCCATGCAGGTGCACGCCTGCCTGCTCGCGCTGCACACCGGTAAGCCGGTGAAGATGGTCTACTCCCGGGAGGAGTCGTTCTTCGGGCACGTGCACCGGCACCCGGCGCGGATGCACTTCGAGCACGGTGCCACCACGGACGGGCGCCTGG
>CAZMXH010000317.1:0-4555 GCA_964570165.1 uncultured Actinomycetes bacterium | reverse complement strand
CCGCGGACACTGGCCGCGCACCACTCGTGGTCGTCGTGCGGCCGGTCGCCCAGCTCACACCAGGCAGGGCAGCGGCCGGTCACCGGGCGGCCCTCACGTGACGGGCGTTGACGTGCTCGAGCAGCCTCGTCTCGTACGTCCGATCGCCGGTGGTGTCGTACATGTAGTCGAGCCACTGGCAGTCCCAGCAGCGGTCCCGCGGCCGCGGGTCGGCGACCAACCCGGCGGGTAGGCCGTCGGGGAAGCTGGGATGCCGGTCCAGCACCCTGGTGGGGGTGCCGCGCGGCACCAGCGCTGTGTACCGTCTGTCCATCGGTCCGTCCTCCTGTGCAGGTCGGGTCGTAGGCCCCCGTCGCAGTTACCGCTGCGGCGGGGGCCGCCTATCTATGTCTGGGGCTCGACGCGTTCGGCGGCGTCCACCGCGTCGGTCAGCGCCTCGGCCAGCGCCTGCGCCTCGTCGCGGGTGAGCGGCAGGTACAGCGGCGGCTGACGCACCAGGATCATGTCGCTGGCGGCGTGATACTCCACGGTCAGCGTCTTGGTCGCCTCGACCGGGAAGATCCGCGTGGCGCTCACCGGGCACCGTCCAGCAGCGGCGCGGCCTCCAGCTCGGCCACCCGGCGGCGCAGCCGGGTGATCTCGTCCACGGCGTCGTCGATCCAGTCCGCGGGGTCGGTGTCCGGGTCGTAGGCGCGCAGCCGGTCCACGATGTCGGCGTAGTCGATGGGCAGGTACACGGCGGGCTGGTGGATGGTCATGGGGTTGCTCCTCACAGTCGGTCGATGGCGTCGCGCTTGGCCCGCCGCGACACCAGGGTGTAGACGCGGGTGGACGCCGGGGTGGCGTGGCCGAGCAGGTCCTGCACGGTGGCCAGGTCCGTCCCGCGGTCGAGCATTCTCGTCGCGAACGCGTGCCGCAGGCTGTGCAGCGTCCACTCGCCGCCCAACCGGCGGCGGATCGCCGACCCGACGGTCTTCGGGTCCATGCCCCGCCCGTTGCGGCCGGGGAACACGTAGTCCGAGCCGGGGCTGCCGTAGCGGAACCCGGTGCCCATGCCGCCGTCGCCGCGGCGCCTGCGCTCGGCGTCGAGCGCGTCGCCGAGCCGGTGATGCACCGGCACCACCCGCACGTGGCCGCCCTTGCCCTCCACGCGGATCTCGCCGTCCTCGTCGTCGATGCTCGACCAGCGCAGCCCGGCGATCTCCGCGCGGCGCAGCCCGCTGTACGCGGCCAGCAGGATGATCAGCGTGTCCCGGTCGGTCGCACCGTCCAGCGCCCGCTGCATGATCCGCGACGGGGTGGGGTGCGGGACGCCGCGGGGCACCGTCACCGGGTCGATGTCGGCGGCCGGGTTGCGCTTCGTCCTGCCCGTCTTGACCGCCCACTTGTAGAACACGCGGATCGCGGACAGGTAGGAATGCCGGGTGGCCGGGGACCAGTCGTGGCGGGCCATCCATGCGACGATCTCGTCCGGGGTGACCTTCCACGGGGAGCGGTGCAGCCGTTCGTCGGCCAGCCGGGACAGCTGGTAGCGGCGCAACTCGATGGTCTGTTTGCGGCGGCCGGCCGCGCGCATGCTTAGGCTCCACGCTTCGATCGCGGCCAGCCAGCGCCGCATATTCTCTTCCCCCGTGGAAGCAGCGAGAGTGTAGCCGGAGATTCTATTGTGCTCCGATGTATCTGGAATTGTCACTAGTGTCATGGCTTTAGCTCCTGACGCGGCCGGCCATGGTGGTGCGCCTTCTCGCCGTTGAGCTGCTTGAGGAACCGGGCGCGGAGCTCCAGCGTCGAGACGGGCTCAGTGGGTGACAAACCTTCGGGTTTGGGGTTCGAGTCCCCAGCGGCCCACCTTTTCACCGGTTCGTCGCCGAAGACGAGCCACTCGTAGGGGACCTGCACCCGTAGTGCCCACTGCTTGAGGTCTGACGGACGCGGCTTGGTGCGTCCACCGATCCAGTTGCGGACCGTGTTGGGGTGGACTTCCAGCCATTGCGCCATGTCCTCGACCTCGACGCGGGCGTGTTCCAAGCTCTTGCGCAACCTGTCTGTCAACGTCCACTGTGGGACGCTCAGACTTCGCACGGCTGGTTCGCTCATAACAGCAGAGTCTATGCACGGAACTGTGCATAGCACAACCCTGTGCATCAGGCCAGTCTCCGCTCCGATAGATCCGTCACCGTGGCCAGCTTGGCTTTAGCGCGCTCGTAGTCACGTCTGCGTCGCTCCTGAGCACACTTACGGCATAACCGTCCCTGCTTGCATATGTAGGTGTTCTCTGGTGTGAACTCGTGGCCGCGTTTGCAGTGCGTCCTCAGCCTCGGAGTCCCCGTCAATTGGGGAGGCGTGCCGATATACAACGACTGGGAAGGGGATTGCTTTCGGTGGCCATGTCTCTTGAGTCCGGCATAGATCGTCCGGACGCTGACGCCGAGCACCCTGGCGATATCCGCTCCACTGATCCCCTGCGCCATTGCTTCATTGATCGCGGCCCAAAGTTGCTCGCTGGCCACGCGCTCGGGTGAGCCGACGGCGTGCGTGCCGCGACACCGATTCGCGACCGGGTAGATCTGCCGGAGCCAGTCGATGAAGGCCGGCCGCATGCGGGGCTTGCTTACCTTGCGAGGTTTCAACGGTGGGTCCGGCACCTCGGGGAGCTCGCCGGACTGGTACGCAGCGTCGGTCGCGTTGTCACACCGCTGCCTCGCCCGCTCGCGGCTGATTCCCAGGGCATCGCCTATCGCCTGAAGCGTCCATCCCACTTCGCGGAGCTTGAAAATGTACGCGTCGAGCAGTGCGCTCTCCCACGTCGTGCCCTTGATCAGCCCGTTGGATGTAGACGCGGCCGACCGAGCGCGGTCAGCCATCTGCCGGATCGCGGTGACGGTTGCAGGCGGTAGCTGCTGGCTGCGAGCGAGCAGGTTCATGATTCCTCCGACGCGCAGAGCATAACTTGACTGCCGTGAAGCTTGACACAGCCTTGTGTAAGACACAAGACTATGCGGCGTGGATACCAGTGAGTTGCTCACAAGTGCTGAGGCGGCGGACATTCTTGGGGTGGATCGCAGCACGCTCAGCCGCTGGTCTGACGACAAGCTCCGCGAGGACGAACGTCGGATCACGCATTACCGCCTGAGCAGCGGGGCCAAGCTCTACAAACGCGCTGACGTCGAACGTCTCCGCGACGAACTGACAGAGGCGCAGTCGGCATGAGGATCAACGGCGTTCCGCAGCCCGAGCGCCATCGGAAGCTCGGCGGCAAGGAGATCCCGCCCCGGCATCAGCGCGACCACGGCGGCGGCGGTTCCACGGGAAACAACGGCGGCGGCGGCTGCGGGCTGCTGCTGTTCGGCCTGCTGTCCGCGCCGTGGCTGGCCGACCTGCTGCTGGCCGGATCGGCGGTGACCCGATGACTCACTCGACGCCGACCGGCTGGGCCGACCGCTGCATGATCGAGGACCCCAGCGCGGAGCACCAGATCCGCATCATGATCCCGTCGAGGTCGAATCGGCTGTACGTGTCCTGCACCTGCATGCCGACGGGCTCACGCGGACCGGTCGGCGCGAACTACGCACCGCTGCGTGAGATCACTGACGCGGCTGAAGCGCTGTGGGTGCACCGGGAGCACGTGCAGTTAGTGCACCAGGAGACCACGGGCAGCGTCGTCCCCGGCTTGGCGGTGACGTCGTGACCCGCTACGCGGCGAAGACCACGGTGCCCAGCGACCGCACCCGTATGGAGATCGAGCGCACGCTGACCCGCTACGGCGCGTCCGCGTTCATGTACGGCTGGCACGCCGGACAGGCGGTCATCGCGTTCCAGGCGCACAGCCGTCAGATCCGGTTCCACCTGCCGATGCCCGACCGGGACTCCCAGGAGTTCACCCGCACCCCGACCGGGCTGCGCCGCTCGGCCAACGCCGCCGCCGAGGCGTACGACCAGGCGCTCCGGTCCCGCTGGCGGGCGTTGCTGCTGATCATCAAGGCCAAGCTGGAGGCCGTCGAGTCGGGGATCACCACGTTCGAGGACGAGTTTCTCGCCCACACTGTGATCACCGGCAACACGACGGTGTCTGACTGGCTGCAGCCGCAGATCGCCCAGGCGTACGAGACCGGGGAGATGCCGTCGCTGATGCCGCAGCCGCAGCGGGCCATCGAGGCCTACGACGCGGAGGTCGTCGCATGACCCGCCCCGCCTGCCCCCGCTGCGCCCGCACCATGCACGCCGTCGGCGACGCGATCTTCGAGTGCCGCCACGACGACCAGCCCAGGCTGCACCCCGACCTGCCGCGTGAGCGCCGCTGCGACCGCTGCGGCGACCGGCACACGCTGCCGGGGCCGTGCACGGCGGAGCCGATGCGCCACGACCGGCGGGTGCTGTCCGCGCCGTGGGGCGGGATGGTGCCGCTGCCGCGCAGGCCGGTCGGCGCCAAGCAGCCGACGAGGGGGCGGCGGTGACCCTGGACTTCCGGTACCGGTGCCCGTGCGACGGCTGCCCGTGCGGGGCGGCCGTGGTCGGCACCTCCTGGTCGCACTGGCACCGCCGCTACCGGCTGCGC
>CAZMXH010000316.1:1064-4581 GCA_964570165.1 uncultured Actinomycetes bacterium | reverse complement strand
TGCCCCGAACGAGCAGATCTTCAACCGGCTCATGATCGAGGAAGTGGTCGTGTCCGGGCTTTACATGGGCCTGGTGGCGTTCGGCGTGTTCTACGTCCTGACCGAGGTGATGGGATTCGGCACGTTCGAGGCGCGCAACCTGCTGCTGCTGCTCATGGTGCTGTTCGAGAACGTGCACGCGTTCAACGTCCGCTCCGAGACGAGGTCGGTGTTCCGGGTCCCGCTGAGCGCGAACTGGCTGTTGGTGGGCGCAGTGATCGTTGCCCAGACGGTGCACATCGCCTCCATGTTCATTCCCGGCTGGCAGGCCGTACTGGACGTCGAGCCCGTGACGGCCGCCGCGTGGGCCTCATTGCTGGCGATCACATTGAGCCTGCTTGCGGTCGTAGAGGCCTACAAGCGGCTGCGTGCCCGGGCCCTTGCCGCACGGATCAACCGGCAGCACATCGTCAGTTCCTGCTAGCGCGCCCGGTGGTTTGCTGGAACGCCGGGCCGGGCAACCGGCCTGTGTGAGTATCGACGTCAGCAACCCCGACAAGGTGTTCTACCCTGAGCACGGGCTGACCAAGGCTGATCTCGTCGACTACTACGCCAGGGTCGGCAGCACCATGCTTCCCTACGTGCAGGGGCGGCCGGTGGCGATGAAGCGCTACCCCGACGGAATCCACGGCGGAAGCTTCTTCCAGAAGGAGGTGCCGGATCACTTCCCTGACTGGATCGAACGCGTCACGGTGCCCAAGCAGGACGGGGTCGTGCACCAGGCCGTCGTCCGCCGGGAGGAAGACCTGGTCTACCTCGCCTCCCAGGCCTGTATCACCCCCCACGTGTGGCTGGCCACCACCGACCATCTCGACCGTCCAGACCGAATGATCTTCGATCTCGACCCGTCGGACGGGGATCTGAACGTGATCCGGCACGCCGCACGCACCGTCCGGGACATCATCACTGACGTCGGGCTGACTCCGTTCGTCATGACCAGCGGCTCCCGCGGCTACCACGTATGGGCACCGCTCGATGCCAGCGCAGACTTCGACACTGTTCGCGCGTTCGCGCGAGCCATTGCCGAGGCGGTTGTCGCGCACGACCCTGACTCGTTCACCGTGGAGCAGCGCATCGACAAGCGCGGCGACCGAGTGCTCATCGACTACCTGCGCAACGCGTACGGGCAGACGTCCGTCCCGCCGTACGCGGCCCGGGCGCGTCCTGGAGCCCCGGTCGCCACCCCGCTGGACTGGGACGAGCTCGGACGAACCGAGCCGCAGCGCTTCGCCATCGGCAACCTGTTCCGGAGGCTCGCCCGGAAGGCGGACCCCTGGGAGCACATGGCGCGTTACGCCACGCCGCTGCCGGAGCGCTCCGTGCTGTGACGCGCCCGCCAGACGAAGGAGAGACCCGCGGGCATCCTTCCGGTTCGTGACAGTCGAGAACTCCCGCTATGACAGGGACTCGACCGCGACGTAGACCTGCCCGTCCTCGGTGAGGCGCACCGGGTAGACCGGCACGGGCTCGGTCGCCGGCGGATTCAGTGCCTCGCCGCTAACCAGGTCGAACTGCGAGCCGTGCTGGCAGCACTCGATCGTCTCGCCCTCGATGTCGCCCTCCGACAACGGCACGTTTTCATGGCTGCACTCGTCGTAGAGCGCGTATACCCGGTCTCCCCTCCGGACCAGGCAGAGCGGCAACCCGGCCACCTCGACGTGCACCGGACGCTCGTCCGGGAGGTCGGCCAGCGCGACTGCCCGCCGCCAGCTCATCGCGCCAGGCGGCGCCGCCGGAGCGTTCTGACTGCTCATCGTCACATCCGTGAACTTGTTCTCGAGAAGACCTTTTTTACAACAGTAATCGTCGAAATACCTTGTGACAACCGGCGGTCAGCGACGCTGCATTCCCCACTCCGCGAGGATCTCGGCACCCTCCCCGTTGAGGGAGGAGGCCGGCCTTGGAGCGGCGGCGGGAGTTCTGCTGAACCGGGGCGCCGGTGCGGGCTGGAGGACGCCACCGACGTCGACGAACGTCCCACGCTCCTGGTTGTGCGGGTGCGACGGCGCCTCGCCCAGCGACAGCACCGGCGCGACACAGGCGTCCACCCCCGCGAACAACTCGGACCACTCGTCACGGGTGCGCTGCCGGAAGACGTCCGCGAGGGCCTGCCTGATCTCCGGCCACGCTGCCGGATCGTCGCGTGAGGGCAGGTCGGCCGGATCGATTCCGACAGTGGCCAGCAACCGCGCGTAGAACTCCGGCTCGAGGGCGCCGACCGCGACGTAGCGCCCGTCCGACGTCTCGTACACGTTGTAGTACGGCGCGCCCGTGTCGAGCAGGTTGCTCCCCCGCTCGTCCCTCCAGAGCCCACGGGCGCGCAGCACATGGAACATCGTGGTCAGCAAGGCGGCCCCGTCGACCATCGCCGCGTCCACCACCTGTCCCCGCCCGGAGCGCTCGCGCTCGTGCAGCGCCGCGAGTACGCCCACGCACAGCAGCAGCCCTCCGCCGCCGAAGTCGCCAACCAGGTTCAGCGGCGGCACCGGCGGCCCGCCGGCCCGGCCGATCGGGTCCAGCGCGCCCGCCACCGCGATGTAGTCGATGTCGTGCCCAGCGGTCGGCGCCAGCGGGCCGTCCTGACCCCAGCCGGTCAGCCGGGCGTATACCAGCCGCGCGTTGCGGTCCAGGCACACGTCCGGCCCGACGCCGAGGCGTTCCGCCACCCCGGGCCGGAATCCCTCCACGAGCACGTCCGCCCGCTCGGCAAGCTCGAGCACCAGCGTCACGCCGTCGGGGTCCTTCAGGTCCACCTCGAGCGACCGCCTCCCCCTGCCCAGCAGATCAGGTGATGACCCCCCGCCGCCCGGGCGATCGATCCGCAGCACGTCGGCACCGAGATCGGCGAGCACCATGCAGCCGAACGGTGCCGCCCCCAACCCGGCCAGCTCCAGCACCCGTACGCCGTCGAGCGGTCCCATCGGTCGTGTCCCTCCGTCCTGGTTGACTTGGCAGAGCCATCCTCTCAATGCCCGCCACCGCGGCTGTCGGCGGTGCGCAGTACTGTCGGGAGCCATGCCCGAGCAGACCGAGACCCGCGACACCGCGGCGCTTCGCGCGGAGGCCGAGGCGTCGCTGCGCGCGCTGGTCGGTACGCCTGACGCCGAACTGCGCGACGACCAGTGGGAGGCCGTGCACGCGCTGGTCGAGGAGCACCGGCGGGCGCTCGTCGTGCAGCGCACCGGCTGGGGCAAGTCGGCGGTCTACTTCGTCGCCACCATGTTGCTGCGCGCCCGTGGTGGCGGCCCGACGCTGATCGTCTCACCGCTGCTCGCGCTGATGCGCAACCAGATCGACGCCGCGAGCCGCGCAGGCATCCGGGCCCGGACGATCAACTCGGCCAATGTCGAGGAGTGGCGCGACATCGAGGAGGAGCTGCGCGGCGACGGCGTCGATGTGCTGCTGATCAGCCCTGAGCGGCTGAACAACCCGGAGTTTCGCGACACCGTGCTGCCCGACCTCGCGCCGCGGTTGGGCC
>CAZMXH010000316.1:0-1054 GCA_964570165.1 uncultured Actinomycetes bacterium | reverse complement strand
CTCCGACTGGGGCCACGACTTCCGGCCCGACTATCGCCGGATCCGCGACGCCCTCGCCCACCTGCGACCGGGCATCCCGGTGCTGGCGACCACGGCAACGGCGAACGCCCGGGTCGTCACCGATGTCGCCGAGCAGCTCGGCGGCGACCCGTTCGTCCAGCGGGGGCCGCTCGACCGGTCCAGCTTGCGGCTCGGCGTGCTCTCGCTGCCGACGAACGAGCAGCGGCTCGGCTGGCTCACCGCGCACCTCGACGACCTGCCCGGCTCTGGCATCATCTACGCGCTGACGGTCGCCGCGGCGGAGGATCTGGCCGAACATCTGCGTAGTACGGGGCACGATGTCCTGCCGTACACCAGCCGCACCGATCCCGCCGACCGGCTCGCCGCGGAGTCCGCGCTGCTCGCTGGCGAGGTCAAGGCGCTGGCCGCGACCTCCGCGCTGGGCATGGGCTTCGACAAGCCCGACCTGGGGTTCGTCGTGCACGTCGGCGCGCTGCAGTCGCCGATCGCCTACTACCAGCAGGTTGGCCGGGCCGGGCGTGCCGTGGAGCGGGCCGACGTACTGCTGCTGCCCGGCCGGGAGGATGCTGACATCTGGCGCTACTTTGCCAGCATCGGCTTCCCCGCCGAGACGCATGTACGCCGGGTGCTCGACGTGCTGGCGGCGGCGGACGGACCGCTGTCGCTCGCCGCGCTGGAGCCGCGGGTAGAGCTGCGCCGCACCCGGCTGGAGCTGCTGCTGAAGGTCCTCGACGTCGACGGCGCCGTGCGGCGGGTGCCCGGCGGCTGGGTTGCCACCGGCGCGCCGTGGGAGTACGACAGCGAGCGCTACACCCGGGTCGCCGAGACCAGGCGGGCGGAGCAGCAGGCCATGCGGCAGTACATCTCCGGCTCCGAGTGCCGCATGGAGTTCCTTCGTCGGGCGCTCGACGACCCTGACGCCGAGCCGTGCGGTCGGTGCGACAACTGCGCCGGCCCGTTCTACCCGCTGGACGTACCGGAGGCCGCTGCCGTCGCGGCGCGAAAGACGCTGGACCGGCCCGGCGTCCCGCTC
>CAZMXH010000315.1:0-4602 GCA_964570165.1 uncultured Actinomycetes bacterium | reverse complement strand
CCTGCCGGTCTGCCGTTCGTCGCGCCGGGCGCGCCGGCCCTGCCGCCGGGCCCACCGCCCACCACATGGGGTCGTTCACACGGCCAATTGGCCTGGTGAACGACCCAAAGGGGTGGTTAACGTGATCAATGGCGGGAACAGCGCGGGGAAGTCACGACGCGATACCCAAATGCGGGCCTCCCTTGGCTGGAGGTGTGAGCAGCAGGCAGGATCGAGGCCGTGACGATCCCGGACGGAATCGACAGCCCGCTAGGCGCCCTCTCGGTGCTGCGGGAGCGAGTGGCGGCGCTCCGCCTGCCACTGCAGTTGCACAAATGTGAGCAGGCGCGTCAGACCCGCAAGGACATCGTCGCGCAGCTCGACGACTACGTGTTGCCGCGGACGGCGCGGATCGACGCGCCGCTGCTCGCGGTCGTCGGGGGCTCGACGGGTGCGGGCAAGTCCACGCTGGTGAACGCCCTCGCAGGCAGGGAGGTGAGCCAGACGGGCGTGCTGCGGCCGACCACGCGGTCGCCGGTGCTGGTCTACAACCCCGCCGAGGCCGCCTGGTTCGAGAGCAACCGGATCCTGCCGGGCCTCACGCGAGTCGGCGACGGTGTGGTCGGCAAGGGTGTGCTGCGGATGGTACCCATGGAGACCGTGCCGCCGGGCCTAGCGCTGCTGGATGCTCCAGACGTGGACTCGGTCGTCGACGAGAACCGTGAACTCGGGACGCAGCTGCTCCATGCCGCGGACCTGTGGCTGTTCATGACCACCGCGGCGAGGTACGCGGACGCCGTCCCGTGGGGGTTCCTCTATGACGCGGCCCGCCGCAGCGCGGCGATCTCCGTGGTGCTCAACCGGGTTCCCAAGGAAGGCATCGACGAGGTCCGGCAGGATCTCGCTGCCTTGCTGGACAACCATGGCCTTGGGGACACGCCGATGTTCGTCATCGAGGAGACGGTGCTCGACGGCGGAGCGCTCCCACGCACGGACGTCGAGCCGATCGCCTCCTGGCTGGCCAGCCTCGCAGGGGATGCGACGGCACGGGCAACGGTCATCTACCGGACCCTCGACGGCGCCGTGGCCGACATGCTGCGTCGCGCGCCCGAACTCGCCGCGTTCGCCGACATGCAGGCGTCGATGGCCGACCAGCTGCGAGGGTCCGTACTCAGCGCGTACGACGACGCGCTGCGGGCGATCGGCGAGACGACGCGGGGCGGTCGCATGCTGCGCGGCGAGCTGTTGGCGCGGTGGCAGCAGTTCATCGGCACGGGCGAACTCGGCTACTCGCTCGACGAGGGAGTGGGGCGGACGCGCGACCGTGTGGTGGCCTTCCTGCGTCCAAGACCGCCGTTGGCAACCGGTGTCGAGGAGGCCATCGGGCGAGCGCTCGAGACGTTGTTCGTCAGCGAGGCCGACGGTGCGTCGCATCACGCCGACTCCCGGTGGCGCGGCGACCCGGCAGGGCTTGGGCTGCTGGGCAAGAGCGACCTTTCCCGTTCCAGCCCCGACCTACCCGACCGAGTACGCGAACAGGTCGGACAGTGGCAGGCAGCGACCGTGAAACTGATCAACGATGAGCTGGAGGGCCAGCGGTACGACGTCCGGGTGCCGTCGTTCGGCGTCAGCGGGCTGGGCGTGTCACTGATGGTCGTCGCGCTGTGCACCGGCGAGGAGAATGGCGCCGACGTTCCAAGGCAGATCGCGGGAGGGACGACCGTGGTCGGGGTGAAGCTGCTCGAGGCGGTCTTCGGGGACAAAGCCGTTCGCCGGCTCACCGACGCGGCCCGGCAGGATCTGGAAGAGCGGGCGCGGGCGCTGTTGAATGCCGAAGCTGCCCGGTTCACCGAGCGGCTGGACGTGCTGGCGCTGGATCCGGGCGCGAGTGTGGCGCTGCGCGATGCGGTCCACGGGGTGGAGCACGCACTGCGGGAAGCGGAGCCAGAATGGCGCTGGGAAGCCGGTTGGATGGCTCAGCAAACCGAGCAGGCCGCACAGCAGGAGGGGAGTCCGTGAGATCGGTACGCCGGCTGCCCCGCACCAGCCTGGTGGAGCGGCTCGACGCACTGGCTGCGGCTGCGGAGGATGCCGAAGGCAGGCTGTCTCCCGAACTGGTCAGCCACGCCCGTGCGGTGGTGAGCAGGGCCGGAAACCGGCGGCGGTTGTCGGCCGAGCACACGGTGGTCGCGCTCGCCGGATCTACCGGCAGTGGCAAGTCGTCGCTGTTCAACGCCATCGCTGGGCTGGATCTCGCCAGGGTGGGCGTCCGCCGCCCCACGACGGCGGAGCCGCTGGCGTGCACCTGGGGAGTCCAGGGCGTCGCACCGTTACTGGACTGGCTCGGCATACCCCGCCACCATCAGGTCCCGAAGGAGAGCCTGCTGGACTCTGGCGAGCAGGACGGCCTCGACGGGCTGGTGCTGCTGGACATGCCGGACCACGACTCGACCGACCTGTCGCATCGGTTGCAGGTCGACCGTCTGGTCAAGTTCGTCGACCTGCTCGTGTGGGTGGTCGATCCGCAGAAGTACGCGGACGCCGCCCTGCATGAGCGCTACCTGCGCCCGATGGCGGGTCACTCGGCGGTGACGGTCGTGGTGCTCAACCACATCGACACGCTGACGCCCGTCGACACCAAGGCCTGCGTCGACGATCTCAGGCGGCTCCTGGTCCGGGACGGATTCTACGAGGTCCGGATCGTCGCGACGTCCGCCGTCACCGGAGCGGGCATGGATGAGTTCCGCGACATGCTGCGCGACGCTGTGGAAAGGCGCAAGGCTTCGGACGACCGGCTGACCGCCGATCTCGGTGAAGCGGCGGACAAGCTGCTCGAGGAGACCGGGCGCGGCGAGCCGGCCGGAATCACCGACGCTGACCGCGAGCGGCTTGTCGACGCGCTGTCCGAGGCCGCTGGCGTGGAGGTGGTCGCCGGCGCCGTTGGCCGGGCGTACCGGTACCGGGCGAGCAGGGCCGGCGGCTGGACCGTCGGGCGGTGGCTGTCGCGGCTGCGGCCGAACCCGCTGCGGCGCCTGGGAGTGCCGAAGGAGGACGTGGACCCGGAACAGTTGCGAACCGCGGCTCCGGAGCCGACTCCCGCACAGCGCGCCCAGGCCGACGCTGCGGTCCGGGTGCTGGCCGACGCGGCTGCCGCGAACGGGCCGGCGCCGTGGGTCGCGTCGATCCGGGCGATCGCCGCCGACGCCGCCGAGCGTTTGCCGGGCGCGCTAGAGGAGGCGCTGTCGGCGGTGGACCTCGGCGTCGGCCGGCCGCCGCGGTGGTGGGCGGTAGCTCGCGCCGCGCAGTGGTTCTTGACCGCGGCAGCCGCGGCCGGTGCGGCATGGTTGCTGGCCCAGGTCGTGGCGGACGTGCCTGCGCTTGCCGTCGGTGGACAGTTGCTGCCAGCGCTGCTGCTGGGCGGGGGAGCGGTGCTCGGTGTCGTGGTGGGCGTGGTCACCTCGCTGACCGCTCGTACCGGTGCGTACCGCCGGACTGTCGAGGTGCGCCGCAGGTTGCGCGAAGCGGTTGCCAGCACGGCCGAGGACGTGGTGGTGGCACCGGTGACCGCCGAAGTTGACCGGCTGGAGTCCTTCCGCAACGCCGCCTTCCTCGCCCGTGGCTAAATGACCACGTAAACCACCCCTTTGGGTCCCTGACCAGGCCAATTGGCCTGGTCAGGGACCCAAAGGGGTGGTGGGGCGGAGCCCGTCACCCCGCTGGCGGAGTTATCCACACCGGGCACTCCCCGCAACGGGTTGTCCACAGATTCCCGCGGACCGTCGGTACGTGCCTCGAGCGGATGCAGGCTCGTGGTCATCCAGTGTTTCACCGGCGAAGCAGGAGGCGAGCAATGCAACCGCTCATCACCGTCCTCGGCAACGTGGCGACCCAGCCCCAGCAGCGGCAACCGAGCCCAGGTCAGTATCTGACGCAGTTCCGCCTCGCCCAGACCCAGCGGCGGCGCGACTACTCCGGCAACTGGGTCGACGGCGCAACCTCGTGGTACGACGTAACGTGCTGGCGTGGGCCGCACAACGTGCTCAAGTCGCTCAAGAAGGGTGACCCCGTCATCGTGGTCGGCAAGCTGCGCATCCGCGAGTGGGAGCGGGACGGGCACAAGGGTAGGGACGCGGTGATCGACGCCACGACCGTCGGTCCCGACCTGCGACTGGGCATCAGCACCTTCACGAAGGTCAGGAGGGAGCAGCAGGAGCAGGTCGCCGACACCGACGACTACGTGCACGAGATGAGCAGGATGGCGGACGCGGAGCTGGTCGCCGACCGGTTCGGTGCGGCCGGCGGGCCCTCGGACGGGACCGACAGCGACCACGGGTCCGGCCAGCCGCGCTCCGTGCCAGAGCCGCTCGGAGGCCCAGACCCCGAGAAGCAGGCAGCCTAGGTTGGGCTCTCTCACCTACCGTCGCTCATGGGCGATCTCTGCCAGCGACCGTCCTCGTCGCTCAGATCGCCCATGATCGACGCGAAGCTGAGGGAGGGACGGCCCGAAGATTTCGGGGCAGCGGGTCCTACGCCGTAGGCTGGACAGCGCTATGGCGGAGTTCATCTACGCGATGCGCAAGGCGCGCAAGGCGCACGGTGACAAGGTCATCCTCGACGATGTCA
>CAZMXH010000314.1:0-4618 GCA_964570165.1 uncultured Actinomycetes bacterium | reverse complement strand
CACCCCGCTGAACCTGTACGACCACCCGCAGAACGTCTTCGTGGCCGGGTTCATCGGCTCGCCGGCGATGAACATCGGGACGTTCCGGCTCATCGACGGGCACGCCGCGCTCGGCGACGCCAAGATCCCGCTGACCCGTGCAACCGTCGACGCCGTCGCCGCCGAAGGCTCTGACCAGGTCACGCTGGGCTTCCGTCCGGAGGCTCTGGAAGTCGTGTCCGAGGGCACCGAGGGAGCGTTCCCTGTCGTTGTCGACCTCGTCGAGGAGCTCGGCTCGGACGCCTTCCTCCACGGCGAGGCTGAGGTGCCAACAGAGGGCGAGGCGGATGTTTCGATGCGCAGCTCGATCATCATCGCCCGAGTCGAGCCGCGCCACGCTCCGTCCAAGGGCCAGCAGGTCTACCTGAAGATCAAGCCCGGCGAGGAGCACCCGTTCTCGATCAAGACCGGAGAGCGGCTCCCCTCCTGACTCCTTTCGGCGACTTGTCAGGCCGGACAAGTTGCTGACCAGGTGTGCGGCTGTCGCATGCCCTGACAGGTCGGGGTGGGTGCCGTCCTTCTCGAAGTTGTCAGGGCACGCGGCGGTTGCGTCCGAGGCGGGTGAGTTGTCCGGCCTGACAAGTCGCGGAGGGGTGACGAGGGCCAGTCGTGGAGCTTCGTATCAGGGCGACTCCGGCCGAGCAGCAGGAGTTGCTCGACCTGCCGTGGGAGACACCACTGGCCGAGTGGCCGGAGCGCCACCTGGTGGTGCTGCCGCGTGGTATCTCTCGGCACGTCGTGAGGTTCACCCGGTTGAACGGGCAGATCTTCGCGCTCAAGGAGGTCGTCGAGTCGTTCGCGTACCGGGAGTACGAACTGCTGCGCGACCTGCACCGCCTGCGGCTGCCGGCGGTCGAGGCGGTCGGCGTCGTCATCGACCGGAAGGCTCCCGACGGCAGTCCGCTCAGCTCCGTGCTGGTTACCCGCCACCTTCAGTTCTCCCTTCCGTACCGGGCCCTGTTCGCCCGGATGATGCGCCGTGACACCGTCGACCGTCTGATCGACGCGCTCGTCGTGCTGCTCGCCCGGCTGCATCTGTTCGGCTTCTACTGGGGCGACTGCTCGCTGTCCAACACGCTGTTCCGGCGGGACGCCGGCGAGTTCGCGGCATATCTCGTCGATGCCGAGACCGGTGACCTGCACGACCGGCTGAGCGACGGGCAGCGGTCGCACGACCTCGACATCGCCCGGACCAACATCGCCGGTGAGCTGATGGACCTGCAGGCGGGCGGCTTCCTGGACGAGACCGTCGATGCGGTGGCTACGAGCGACCACGTGATGAAGCGGTACGAGAGCCTGTGGCAGGAGCTCACCGACTGGGAGGCCTTCGACCTCAGCGAACGGTGGCGCATCGCGCACCGCGTCGAACGGCTCAACCAACTCGGGTTCGACGTGGCCGAGTTGAGCATCGTGACCGACATCGGCGGCCAAACTGTCCACGTGCAGCCGAAGGTGGTCGACGTCGGGCATCACAGCCGCCGGCTGATGCGGCTCACCGGCATCGATGCCCAGGAGAACCAGGCCCGCCGTCTACTCAACGACCTGGACACCTACGCCGCCGCCACCCACCAGCAGGGCGAGGACGAGCACATCGTCGCCTACCACTGGGTGACCGACTGCTACGAGCCGGTGATGCGCACGGTGCCGCCGGACTTGCGCGGCAAGCTCGAGGGCCCCGAGATCTACCACGAAGTGCTCGAGCACCGGTGGTACCTGTCTGAGAAGCGTGGCGCGGAGGTGCCGATCGTCGAGGCGGCCCAGTCGTACGTCGACGACGTGCTGCGGCACAAACCCGACGAACACGCCGTCCTGGAACCTGGCTCGGGCGATTCCGTGATCGCTAGAGTGTCCCGCCATGAGTGAATCGACACCGCCCCCAGCGCCGCACGGACCTGCTGGACAGTCGCCGCAGACCTTCTTCGCCCGCCTCTTCGACGTCCGGTTCTCCAGCTACGTTACGCCGACGATCATCCCGGTCCTGTACGTCCTGGGCATGGTCGGCATCGTGCTCGCGTACCTGTTCTATGTCGTTGCGGGATTCAACATCAGCACCGGCCTGGGTGTGTTGACCCTGTTGATCATCGGGCCGCTGTTCGCCCTGCTGGCGCTGATATGGCTGCGTGTGACGCTGGAGTTCTACCTCGCGCTCATACGGCTGTCCGGCGACTTCCGGGAGTGGCGCGAGGAGTGGCGGAGCCGGTCGCACATCTAACGTCCGCGGGCCAGATCGCGCGCGATCACCAGGCGCTGGATCTGGTTGGTGCCCTCGAAGATCTGCATGACTTTGGCCTCGCGGAAGTACCGCTCGACCGGAAAGTCGCGGGTGTAGCCGGCACCCCCGAGAACCTGCACCGCATCCGTGGTCACCCGCATGGCTGAGTCGGTCGCGGTCAGCTTGGCGATGCTCGCCTCGCGGGTGTACGGCTGCCCGGCGTCCCGCCGGCGTGCTGCCGCGAGGTACATGGACCGGGACGTCTCGACGGCCGCGGCCATGTCGGCGATCAGGAACGCGAGTCCCTGGTGTTCGATGATCGGCTTGCCGAACTGCTCGCGTTGCCTCGCGTAGGTGACGGCGGCGTCCAGGGCTGCCTGCGCCAAGCCGGTGGCGCAGGCAGCGATACCGAGCCGGCCGGAGTCAAGCGCGGCCAGCGCCAGCATCAGGCCGTCGCCTTCGGCGCCTACCCGGTCGGCGGCCGCAACTCGAAGCCCGTCGAAGTTCACCATCGTGGTGGGTGACCCGTTCAGGCCCATCTTGCGTTCCGGTGCGCCGAAGGACAGACCGGTTCCGCCCGCGGGCACGTAGAAGCACGAGATACCCCGAGCGCCGTCATCGGCCGTCCGCGCCATGACCGTGAAGAAGTCGGCGAACGTCGCGTGCGACGTCCAGGCCTTGGTGCCGGTCAGCACGTAGTCGTCGCCGTCCCGGTCGGCACGAGTGGACAGGGCGGCGGCGTCCGAGCCGGCGTGCGGCTCGGAAAGGCAGTACGCACCGAGCAGTTCGCCACTGACAATGCCCGGCAGCCAGCGCTTGCGCTGCTCCTCGCTGCCGTGCGCCGCAAGCGCCCACGCCGACATGGTGTGCACGCTGACCGTCAGGGCCACCGTCGCCCAGCGGGCCGCGAGTTCCTCCAGTACCTGGAGGTACACCTCGTAGGGCTGGCCGCCGCCTCCGTACTTCTCGTCGTACGGCAGCCCTAGCAGGCCCAGGCTGCCGAGCTTTCGGATGACGTCGGCGGGGAAGGCGGCGTTCGCCTCGGCGTCATCCGCGCGCGGCGCGAGTTCGGCATCCGCGATATCGCGCACCAGGCCGATCAGATCCTCGGCCTCAGGGGTGGGAAGCATCCGCTCGGCAGGCACGATCACGTCCTCCAACAGCAGGTCGACGGGGGTTACCCGGCCTCTCGTCGGGCACGAGCCGCCGTCAGGAGGGGATCGCCCAGTGCTTCTGGCGACGTACGTGCCAGGCCCAAGGCTACCGGCAGCCTCGAAACTGCCGGCCGCGCGATGTCGACTCGGTGCCTGACCCAGCCGGCAAGGTCTTGCCTTCCCCTATACCTAGGACTACCATGCATCGAAGTTCTAGGCCTGGAGGCTGACATGCATATCGCCAAGGACCTCGTCGCCGCTTCCGCCACCCCGCTGGTACTCGGGATTCTCGCTGAGCACGAGAGCTACGGGTACGCCATCCTGAAACGGGTCAGCCAGCTTTCCGGTGGCCGGCTCGAGTGGACCGACGGGCTGCTCTACCCCCTGCTCCATCGCCTCGAGCGGCTGGGCTATGTCGAGTCCACGTGGCGGTCATCCACCAGCGGCCGACGGCGCAAGTACTACCGCATCACCGACAGCGGCAGGGCTGAGCTAGCCGCGCAGCAAGCGCAGTGGGCGACGGTCGTAGATGCGCTCCGAGACGCCTGGCGTGCCACGCGGTCGAGCAGAGCCCTTCCCGCGCCGCAGCTCGAGGTGGGCCCGTGACCACGTACGGGGACAACGATCTCGAGGGCCAGATCGCGGAGTGGCGGTCCTACGTCGAGAGCCGCAACGAGCTCACCGCCACCGACAGCGACGAGCTTGAAGACCACCTCCGAGGGCAGATCGCCGAACTCACCGAGGCCGGGCTACAGGAGGACGAGTCCTTCCTGATCGCGGTCAAGCGAATGGGCAGCATCGACGAGCTGTCGCGCGAGTTCGCCCGCGAGCACTCGGACCGGCTGTGGAAGCAGCTCGTGCTCCCGCGGAACGCGGGTGAGCCCGCCCGATGGGCGTCCCGCCGCGAGCTGTTCGCCGCGCTCACGTGCGCTCTGGCGGCGGCAGTGGCCATCAAGGTCCCTGCGCTGTTCGGTGTGGACTTCTCCGGGGATGCCAGCTTCTACATGCGGAACATCGCCCTGTTCGCGCTGACACCGCTCGCCGCCTACTTCTGCTGGCGGCGCCTGGTTGGGGCGCGTGTCATCGCGGTACTCGCAGGGCTGTTCGCGATCGGCGCGATCGGCGTTAACGCGTTCCCGCTGGACGAAGGCTCGCAGACACACACGCTGACGGCCATCCAACTACCGCTCGCCCTCTGGCTAGTAGTGGGTGT
>CAZMXH010000313.1:0-4628 GCA_964570165.1 uncultured Actinomycetes bacterium | reverse complement strand
CGGCGCATCGAACTTCTATATTCAGCTGCCGTTCATTCTGGAAGCCGCGATCGCCGGCCTGATCGGGGCGATCTTCGGAGCACTTTCCGTAGTTTTGATCAAATGGCTGTTGATAGACACGTTCCTGGCACCTGAGTTCCAGTTCACAGCGTGGGTCGACTGGCCGGACACCCTTGCGATCGTGCCCTGGCTGCTTGTCGGCGGCATCCTGTTGTCGGCCGTGGCGGCTTTCATCACCCTCCGCCGCTACCTCCGCGTGTGATGAATGATCACGTAAACCACCCGGCTATGCCCGATACCAGGCGAATAGCCCTGGTATCGGGCATAGCCGGGTGGTTTACGTGATCATTCGGGCTTGACATCCGCAGTGACGGGTGTAACGTCACGAGGGTCAAGTTAGGCGGGGGGTCAGAGTGACCAGAGTTAGGCGTGTGTCGCGATCCCGGCGGGCAGCCGCAGTGGTGTTCGCCATCGCCTGCTTGCTGGCGCTGCTCACGCCGGCGTGGGCATCCGAGCTCGAGGAGCGCAAGCGCGAGGTAGAGCAAGAGCTCGAAGAGGCCGAGAACCAGCTTCACCAGTCCACTGAGGAGCTCGCCGAGGCCACCGCCGCCGACGAGGACGCCGAGGCGCGGCTGCCTGACGCGGAGGGCGCCCTGGCCGCCGCCGAGGAAGAGCTGGCCGCCGCCGAGTCCCGGGTCGACAACGCCCGGGCCGACCTGGCCGCCGCGCGAGCCGAGGACGCGCGCGCCGCGAAGCGGCTCGCCACCGCTGAGGAAAAGGTCAAGAAGCAGGAAGCGCGGATCAAGGAGGTCAGCGCCGCGATCGAGGACCAGCGGGCGGCCATGAGCAACGTCGCGGTACGGGCCTACCAGCGGGGCACGATGGGCGAGCTGGTCGAGGTGAGCGCGCTGCTCGACGCGGACGGCGCGGACGAGTTCATCGACGGGGTGACCTACGCACAGTCGGTGATGCGGGCGGAAGACAAGGTGCTCTCCGACTACAAGGTGCAACGGGCGGAGCTGGCCAACGAGCAGGTCAAGCTCGAGCAACTGCAGGAGGAGGCGCGCGTCCTGCGCGCGGAGGCGGCTGCCGCGCTCGAGCGCAGCGAGGAGGCCGAGGCGGCCGCGGCCGCAGCCGCTGACCAGGCGGCCGACCGAGAGGCGAAGGCTCGCGAGGCCAAGCAGGAAGTCGAGCAGCTCGTCGAGCAGCGGTCGGCCGCTCTCGCCGCGGCCGAGGAGGCCAAGGAGGCGGACGCCGCCGCCTACGCCGAACTCGAGGCGGAACGGGAGAAGATCGACCAGGAGATCTCCGAGCTTGCTCGCGCCGCGGCGGCGAAGCAGAACTCCGCGAGGGGGTCCGACAGGGACTCTGGCAGCGGGTCCGGCTCGTCGTCGGGCGGCTCTGGGTCCGGCGGCTCGTCCTCGAGCTCCCTCGCGTACCCCCTGTCGAACGCGCGGGTAACGTCGCCATACGGGATGCGCACGCATCCGATCACGGGCGTTCACAAGCTGCACGACGGTACGGACTTCGGCGCTGGGTGCGGCACGCCGATCCGCGCGGCGGCGTCCGGCAGTGTGCAGTGGGCGGAGTACCGGGGCGGCTACGGCAACCAGGTGCTGATAGACCACGGCACTGTCGGCGGAACTCCCCTGATGACGTCCTACAGCCACCTGTCACAGTTCGCGGTGTCGCCGGGTGCGTCCGTCTCTCAGGGCGAGGTCATCGGCTACGTCGGGACGACCGGCTACTCGACCGGCTGCCACCTGCATTTCATGGTGTACGCCAACGGGAGCCGCACGAACCCGATGAGCTATCTGTGATCGCGCGTGCAATTCTTGAACTATGGCACGGCAGCATGGCCGCCAGGTGATCGCGCAGAACCGCAAGGCGCGGTACAACTACGAGATCCTCGACACCTACGAGGCGGGTCTGGTTCTCACCGGCACGGAAGTGAAGTCGCTGCGCGCGGGGCGCGCGTCGCTCACCGAAGGGTACGCCGAGGTGCGCGACGGCGAGGTGTGGCTGCGCAACGTGCACATCCCGGAGTACGACCAGGGCAGCTGGACCAACCACGAGCCGCGGCGGTCGCGGAAGCTGCTGCTGCACCGCGACGAGATCGCCCGGCTGATCGGCAAGACCCAGGAGAAGGGCCTTACCCTCATCCCGCTGTCGCTTTACTTCAAGGACGGGTACGCCCAGGTGGAGCTGGCGCTAGCCCCCGGCAAGAAGGTGCACCACAAACCGCGGACGATCATCGAGCGGCAGGCCAGGCTGGAGGCAGAGCGCGCAATGGCCAGGGCCCGGCGGCGGGGCTGACCGCCACCGCGAATCTCTGGCAGGCTGGTGACGCCGTGCTGGCCGATCAAGGGAGTGTGGCCCGTGAAGTCGTTTCGACCGATCGCACTCCTGGTTCTGGCGCTCGCGGCGTGCGGCGGTGACGAGCCAGCCGCGGAGCCGCCGTCCGAGCCGACCGAGCCGGCCACGGCCAGCTCTCAGCCGTCACCGACGCCCACGGCCGAGGACGTGCCCACGTGGCCGCTGACCGGCCTAACGGCGCCGGACGGCGTGGCGGATCGTCCTGCGCTCGTCGTCAAGGTGGACAACAGCGGCGCTGCACAGCCGCAAGTCGGCTTGTCCGATGCGGACCTGGTGGTCGAGGAACTGGTCGAGGGCGGCATGACCCGGCTTGCGGCGTTCTACCACTCGACCATGCCCGAACAGGTGGTGCCGGTCCGCTCGATCCGGACGTCGGACATCGGGATCGTGCTTCCCACCGGCGGCGCCCTCGTCGCGTCGGGTGGCGCGCAGCGGGTTCTCAGGACGATGACGGAGGCCGGCGTGCAGGTCATCAGCGAAGGCGCTCCCGGCTTCTCGCGGGAAGCCGGACGGCGGGCACCGTACAACGTGGCGGTCGATCTGGAGCAGGCGCTGAACGCCGTCCCGGACCTCGGGCCGCCCACGGAGCCGTACCTGCCGTGGGTCGATGCGGAGCAGGCGGAGCTTGACGGCGACGAGGT
This sequence comes from uncultured Actinomycetes bacterium, assembly GCA_964570165.1. Taxonomy (GTDB): domain Bacteria; phylum Actinomycetota; class Actinomycetes; order Jiangellales; family Jiangellaceae; genus JBMCTR01. Next base: position 1,611 of record CAZMXH010000313.1, on the reverse strand, counting down.
GACCGAGGCAGCGGTCAGCTTCTCCGGTGGGCACACGACTGGATGGCAGCTTGCCGACGGCTCCTGGACCAGGCGGCCCAGCCTGGCGGCGGAGGGGGACGAGTTCGCCGCGGCCAACGTGCTCGTGCTGCACGTCCAGATCCGGGATGCGGGATACACCGACCCGGCGGGCAACTTCGTCCCCGAGACCGTGCTGGTGGGTTCCGGCCCGGCGCTGCTGCTCGCCGGCGGCACGGCGGTCGAGGCGGAGTGGTCCAAGGATGAGCTATCCGAGCCGTTCGAGCTGACCGATCCGTCCGGAGAACCGCTCCACGTCCCCGCCGGCCGTACCTGGATCGAGCTAGTGCCCGAGAACGGCTCGGTGCAGACGAGCTGAGCAGCCGCCGGCCTAGAGGAAGCGGCGGGCGACGCTCTCGCGCGGCTCGGCGCCGGTCTCGGCGATCCAGGGGCCGGTGCCCTCGCTGGTGTCGAGGACGTCCTCCTCGAACCACAGGTGGCGCCCATCCAGGATGGCGCGGCTGAGCCGCTCGTCCGCGGCGTCGTTGTTGGTCCACAGCGCGTCGAACAGCCTGTCCACCCGCAGCCTGGCCTGGCGGCAGAACGCGTCGGCCAGCTGGGCCGCCGCCTCGCCGTTCGGACCGTCCGCCCGCAGCATCTGCGCGCGCACGCAGCTGGCCGCCATGGCGAACAGCTCCGCGCCGATGTCGACGATGCGGGCGAGGAAGCCCTGCTTACGCTCCAGCCCTGCCTGCCAGCGGGCCATCCCGTAGAACGTCTGCCGCGCCAGCTTGCGGCAGGCTCGCTCGACGTAGCGCAGGTGCGGGGCGAGGCTGCCGAACTCGGTATAGGCACCGGGCAACCGGCCCTTGCCGGTGGCCAGCTGGGGGAGCCAGCGGGCGTAGAACCCGGACGCCTTGATCGCCGCCCGCGCCTTGGCCGGCAGGTCGGCGTCGAGGTCGGCGAGCGCGCCGGCGGCCTGGATGTGCGCGTCCGTGGCCTCCCGCGCGATCAGCAGCCGCTGGATCTCGCTGGTGCCTTCGAAGATGCGGTTGATTCGCAGGTCGCGCAGCACCTGCTCGGCGGGCACGGCCCGCTCGCCCCGGCTGCGCAGAGACTCCGCGGTCTCGTAGCCCCGGCCGCCGCGGATCTGCACCAGGTCGTCGGCGACAAGCCAGGCCACCTCCGACGACCAGAGCTTGGCGATGGCCGCCTCGATCCGGATGTCGTGACCGCCCCTGTCGGCCAGCAGGGAAGCCAGGTCGAGCACCGCCTCCTGGGCGAAGGCCGTCGCCGCGATGAACGACAGCTTGTGCGCGATCGCCCCGTGCTTGCCGATCGGCCGGCCCATCTGGACCCTGTGCGCCGACCACTCGCGGGATGGACAGCCGCCCAGTGTTCAGCGTGGTCAGGGCGATCTTCAGGCCCTGCCCCTCGTTGCCGAGCCGGTTCTCGGCTGGTACTCGCACCTTGGTGAAGCGCGACAGCCCGTTCTCGATCCCGCGCAGCCCCATGAAGGCGTTGCGCTGCTCGACCGAGATGCCGGGCGAGTCCGCCTCGACCACGAACGCCGTGATGCCGCCCGGTCCGCCGTCGTGCTCCGGGACACGTGCC
>CAZMXH010000312.1:0-4631 GCA_964570165.1 uncultured Actinomycetes bacterium | reverse complement strand
GCTCGAACCCGCGACCTTCACCTTGGCAAGGTGACGCGCTACCAACTGCGCTACGTCCGCGCGGCACGACCGACATTCGAGGCAGCAGCCCGAACCTCGGGGCGCGCACGACAGATTAGCCCATCGGCGGCACCGACTCCAAACCCTTGCGCCGGGTCATCCACCGCCACCTGCGTGGGTCGAGTCGTTGACTCGTATGAGTATGCCCGCGGGGATTCGTGATGGACGGATCCGTCGGCGGGCGGCGCTGCGAGCAGTTCGGTGGCCGCGAGCGGCCTGGGTTGAGAAGCGCGAACTGCGAAAGTTGTCCCGGTTTGACGGCGATCATCGAGGTTGAACGCGATCACGTCACCATGGCCGCATGCTGCGGCCCGGTCCCGGGCGCCGGAGCGGCTGTCGCGTCCGCACCAGCTCTCGGGGTACCGTCGCAGGACGGTGAAGTGGTCGTACGGTGCGGTGCAGCCGCTGGCACACGTCGGTGGCCAGCTGGCGACCGGTTTGGCTGAGATCTCGGACGATCCGGCGGTCCTCGACCGCCGCGGCCGCTGGGCCGTGGTGCTGACCTACGAGGGACGGCTCACCTGCGCGCGGTTCACCGAATGGCGGCCGGTGTCCCTCCCGGAAGGCAGCGGCTGGCGCGGCCCGTCCGCGGGGCAATGGGCGAGTTCCCTGGACGAGGCGGGCTACATCACGGCGGTGTCCGAGACGCGCCGCAGGATCGCGGAGGGCACCGTCTACCAGGCGAACATCTGCCGGGTGCTGTCGGCGCCGCTGCCGGACGGGACGACGAGCCTGCAGTCGCTGGCCGGGCTGCTGGCGGCACGCCATGAGGCCCCGTTCGGCGGGCTGATCGAGCTTCCGGAGGCCGGAGTCCACGTGGCCACGGCGTCGCCGGAGCTGTACCTGCGGAGGGATGGTCGCGACGTCGCGTCGTCCCCGATCAAGGGCACCGGCCGGACGGCAGCCGACCTCACGTCCAAGGATGTCGCCGAGAACGTCATGATCGTGGACCTGGTTCGCAACGACCTGTCCCGGGTGTGCGAGACGGGCTCGGTCGCCGTCCCCGACCTGCTCGCCGTTGAGAAGCATCCAGGCCTGGTGCACCTGGTGTCGACCGTCACCGGCCGGCTGCGGCCAGGGGCGGGGTGGCCGGACCTGCTCGAGGCGACGTTCCCGCCGGGTTCCGTGACAGGGGCCCCCAAGTCCAGCGCGTTGGAGACGATCAGCGACCTCGAGCCGGTGGGCCGGGGTCCGTACTGCGGCGCCATCGGCTGGGTGGACGCCGACACCGGCCAGGGTGAACTTGCCGTGGGCATCCGGACGTTCTGGGTGACCGACGGGCGGCTGCACTTCGGGACGGGCGCTGGGATCACGTGGGGCTCGGATCCGCAACTGGAGTGGGCCGAAACGGAGTTGAAGGCCGAACGGCTCGTAGGGTTGGCTTCTTCCGAAGCCCCGAGTTGAGGGAGCCACATGAGGATCTGGGTTAACGGGACGCTGCTCGGCGACGATGATGCCGTTGTCAGCGTGTTCGACCACGGGCTCACCGTGGGTGACGGCGCGTTCGAGACGATCAAGGTGGTGGACGGCCTGCCGTTTGCGCTGCGGCGGCACCTGGAGCGGTTGGGCCGTTCCGCCGCGGGCCTCGGCCTGCCCGAGCCAGATCTCGACGAGGTGCGCGGCGCCTGCATGGCGGTCGCGGCACAGGAACCCGTCGGCCTGCAGCGGATGCGGATCACCTACACCGGCGGGCCGTCCCCCCTGAGCTCCGAGCGCGGCGACGCTGATCCGACGCTGGTCGTCGCGATGGCCCCCGCAGCACCGCCGCCGGAGGTCACCTCCGTCGCCTTGGTGCCGTGGCCGCGCAATGAGCGAGGGGCCCTGGCTGGGCTGAAGACGACCTCGTACGGCGAGAACGTGGTCGCGCTCGCCCGGGCGAAGGAGCTTGACGCCAGCGAGGCACTGTTCGCCGACACCAGGGGCCGGCTGTCGGAGGGCACCGGAAGCAACGTGTTCGTGGTCATGGACGGCCAGCTGTTGACCCCAGCGTTGTCCACCGGCTGCCTCGCCGGCATCACGCGCGAGCTTGTGCTCGAGTGGACCGACGCCAAGGAGGCCGAACTCCCGATCTCGGCGCTGGAAACCGCCGAGGAGATCTTCCTGACCTCGAGTGTCCGCGACATCCAGGCGGTCGGCACGATCGTCGGTGAACAGCTACCCCGTGAGTTGCTGGCCGCACCGGGGCCCGTAACCGCGGAGGTCGCCGCCGAGTTCGCCAAGCGTAGTGCCGAGGACCCCGAGCCGTAACGGGTCAGCCGACCGCGGCGGCCCGTTGCCGTTCGCGGTAGGCGGCGACATGCAGCCGGTTACCGCAGGTGCGACTGTCGCAGTAGCGCTTCGAGCGATTGCGTGACAGGTCGACCAGAACCCGCTCGCAGTCGGGCGCGGTGCAGGTCTGCAGCCGCTCATGCTCTCCTGCGGTCACCACGGAGGCGAGCGCCATGCTGCCGTCGACGGCGAGGTGCTCGGCCAGGCTCGCTTGCGGCGCGAAGTAGTGGATGTGCCAGTCGTAACCATCATGGTTGGTCAACCTTGGCCGCACGGTGAACTCGCCGAGCATCGCATTGAGCAGCTTGGCGGCGTGCTCCGCGTCCGTGGCCAGGAACACTTCCCGAAACGGCAATCGCAGCTGCCGGACTGCGTCCAGATCCGCGCGGGTGAGCCGTCCCACTCCGCTGATGTCGCTCTCCTTCACGAACGCCGCGAGGGCCGTCACGTCCGGGAGCAGTTCCTGACCCCCCGTGGCCGGGTCGGTGTTTACCAGGTCGACGACGACAGCCAGCGCGTGCTCCACATCATGGGTGAATGTCACCGCGAGTGCATCTCCCTAGCTGCTCGGGCACGGGTGTGCCTGACGTTAACCCGACTTGAACGCCGATGACAACCGGCCGCAGATCAGGTTTCCGTAAGCAGTGCGTGGACGAGCGCGTCCAGGTCGATCGCCTGATGCTCGGTCCCGGGCGGGACGAGGCGGGCCGTGGATGACAGGAACCGTTCGACCGCGTCGGCCGGCGCCTCGAGCAGCGCGTCGCCGTGCGGCGACCGAAGCCGGACATGGATGGCGGGCTCGCCATCGTCGTCCCTGGTCGGCCAGATGACGACGTCTCCGTTGCCCGTAAGCCGATCCAGCCCGGTGACGAGCAGAGCGCGGGAGAAGACCCAGCGGACCGGCTTGTCGCCGCCGTCGTCGAACAGAGCCGTAACGGCCAACGGGTCGGCCGCGTCATAGTGCAACGTGGCCGTGAGCGAAAGGACGTGGCCGTCGGTGCCGAGCAGGCGTACGGGGAGATCCTGGGACACCGTGGAACTGTTGCTGGTCATATGGACAAGTCCCTCACACTGGTCCGATGCCGGTGGGCCCGAAGACCGCCGACGGTGGCGCACGGCTTGCCGTGCTGGGGGTGGGCTGAGGTCGTGGGCCCCCTTGCCCCGTTACGGTAAACCCGAAAGTGACCGCCACCCAAGACCCAACGGGCTACGTACACTGTTTACGGTGGTTTCGGCGGGTCCGAGGATGCGACCGGTCCGACCGGACGTTGGGTCTACGGCAGGCCCGTGCGGTATTGTTCTCGCCGCACACTCGGGCGATTAGCTCAGCGGGAGAGCGCCTCGTTCACACCGAGGAGGTCACTGGTTCAAGTCCAGTATCGCCCACCACACTCGAGCCCTTGGGCGAGGTAGCGCCGTGCTGTTGTTTCGGCCTCGGTCTTGCGCGGACGGCGATCGATCGGTGCTCCAGGCATGGTCTTCGAATGCATGGCGCGCAAAGCATTACCGGCGCGGCTGCTTGCATGTGCGCCGCGGTGAACGCGTGCGCGGTTGAGGCAGCCGCGCGGGTACGATCGGCGGGGTCCAACCAACACTCACGTTTACTGAGGGAGCAGTCGTGTCCGACCAGATCCGCATCGTCGTCGCCGGAGCCCAGCGACAGGTCGACGCGGGCACGACGGCTGCCGAACTGTTCGCGGACGACCGGGAGGTCATCGCTGCCCGAGTTGACGGGGAACTCGTCGACCTGTCCCGCGTCCTCGCCGACGGCGAGAAGGTCGAGCCCGTGGAGATCGGGTCCGACGAAGGCCGGGCGATCCTCCGCCACTCGACCGCGCACGTCATGGCGCAAGCCGTCCAGCAGCTGTATCCGGAGGCGAAGCTCGGCGTCGGTCCGCCGGTGGAGGACGGCTTCTACTACGACTTCGACGTTCCCGAGCCGTTCCACCCTGACGACCTGAAGCGCATCGAGCAGCGGATGCGGCAGATCGTCAAGGAGAATCAGGCCTTCGTCAGGCGTCCTGTCAGCGACGATGAGGCGCGTGCGGAACTTGCCGACGAGCCGTACAAGCTCGAGCTGATCGGGCTGAAGGGCCCTGGGGCGGGCCAGGCCGCCGAGGGCGCTGCCGCGGAGGTGGGTGCGGGCGAGCTCACCATCTACGACAACGTCCGCCGAGGTGGCCGCGGCGAGGTCGCATGGAAAGACCTGTGCCGTGGCCCGCACCTGCCCTCGACCAAGCACATCCCCGCGTTCAAGCTGATGCGGCTGGCCGCGGCGTACTGGCGCGGCGACGAGAAGAACC
>CAZMXH010000311.1:0-4637 GCA_964570165.1 uncultured Actinomycetes bacterium | reverse complement strand
CGCGTGCGGCAGCAGTGGCGGCAATAGCGGTAGCGCCAGCTCGGGGGGCAGCGAAAGCGGCTCCAAGGAACCGATCAAGATCGGTGCCGTGCTCGCGCAGACCGGGCTCTTCTCGGAGTTCGACGCCGCGAACACGATCGGCGTTGAACTCGCGGCCGAAGAAATCAACAAGAGTGGTGGGGTTCTCGGACGCCAGCTGGACCTGGAAGTCGGGGATTACAAGTCCGAACCGCAGCTGGGCGCCTCGGTCGCGCGGAAGATGATCGGCAATGGCGCGCAGTACATAATCACCTCTGCCGACTTCGATCACGGGTCGCCGGCGGCCCTTGCCGCGCAGTCCCTTGAACGTCGCGGTCAGGCGGTCGGAAAGCGTCGCGAACACGGTTGGTCGGCTTCCTCGCGGTCGGGGTTCCAGGCTGGACGTCCAGCGTAGCCGGATGCGGCAGGATTCCCGACATGGCCGACCCAGCCGAGATACTCACCCGGCCCGCCCCGCCGCCTGACCTGCGGCTGCGCTACGGGCAGCTGAGCGACCAGGTCGCGGACGCGTGGTGCCCGCAGGTTGCGGCGCCCCGTCCGCTCGTCATCGTCGTCCACGGCGGCTTCTGGCGAGCGCGATACGACCGGACGCATACCGGACCGATGTGCTCCGCGCTGGCCGAGGCCGGCTATGTGGCTGCCGCGATCGAGTACCGCCGGACCGGCGCCGGCGGCGGCTGGCCGGCCACGTTCGACGATGTCGCGGACGCGGTCGACGGTGTTCCCGGCCTTCTCGCCGAGCAGGCGCCGGAAGCCGTCGCCAGGGACCAGGTCGTCCTGCTCGGGCACTCCGCCGGTGGCCAGTTGGCGCTGTGGGCGGCGTCCCGGCACCGCCTCGAGCCTCTGAACCGGTGGGCGCAGGCGGCGCCGTCGCCGGGCCTGCGCGGCGTGGTCACGCTGGCCGCCGTGGCCGACCTGGTGCGCGCAGCCGAACTGCGGCTCGGCGGCGGCGCCGTGCAGGAGTTCCTGGGCGGTGGTCCGGGCGAGGTCCCCGACCGGTACGCCGCGGCCGACCCGGCTCGGCTGGCTCCCACCGGCGTCCCGACGGCGCTCGTGCACGGCGCGGCCGACGACGTCGTCCCGCTCGAGCTCAGCGAGCGGTATGCCGCGGCCGCCGGCGAGGGAACCGCGGTCGTCGGGATGCGCGGCACGGGGCACTACGAGCTCATCGACCCTGTCTCCGCGGCCTGGCCGACGGTGGTCGGACGGATCGCCGCACTGGTCGAAGCCGGCGGCAGACCTCGTACGGACGATCTACCGTAGCGCGCATGGGAGAACCCGCATTCGACGTCGAGTAGGTGACCGCGGGTTAGAGGACCTCGGCGGTGGCGCCGGCGACGGCGGCGATCCGGTCCGGGGACAGCGCGCCGCCTCCCGGCTCCACGAGGTAGAACACATCGACCGCCTCGGCGCCCAGCGTCTCGACGACGGCGGAGCGGACGAGCACGCCGCACCTGGAGATGGCGGCCGTCAGCCCGTACAGCAGCCCCGGCTCGTCGTGCGCCCGGACCTCCAGCACCGTGGCATCCTCCGAACCGTCCGGGACGACGAAGACGCGGTGCTCGGCGTGCCTGATCACCCTGCCGCGGCGCTCCGCCGCCCTCGCGGCCAGCCGCGCCGGGACGTCCAGCCGACCGGCCAGGGCGCGCTCCAGTTCCCCACGCAGCGCCCGCTCGTCCGGCATCGAGCCGAACGCCGCGGCCACGCGCCACACGAGCACCGTTCGCCCGCCGATCGTCTCGACCGTCGCGGTGCGGACCTCGAGCCGGTTCAGCGCGAGGACGCCGGCCACCGTCGCCAGCACGCCGGGACGCTCGGCCGCCACGACCGTCACCCGCCAGCCGCCGTCGCCCGGCGCGTCGATCCGCACCGCCAGGTCGGACTCCGCTGCCAGCCGGGCCTGCCACGGTTCGAGGCGTACCGGCCTCGGTGGCGCCGCGCCGCCGAGCACGCGGCGCGCCCGCGCCACCAGGTCACTGATAAGGCGGGCGCGCATCGGCGACCACGCCATCGGTCCGGCGGCCGTCGCGTCCGCCTCGGTCAGGGCTGCGAGCAGGTCGAGCCGCTCGACCGTGCCCACAGCGCTCACGACCGCCTCCAGCGTGGCCGGGTCGTCGGGGTCGCGCCGGGTCGCCATCTCGGGCAGCAGCAGGTGATGCCGGACCAGCATGCCGAGAGTGCCGGTGTCGTCGGGTGACAGCCCCAGCCGGTGGCCGAGCCCAGTGGCGATCAGTTCTCCGATCTCGCTGTGGTCTCCGGGCAGGCCCTTGCCCAGGTCGTGGAACAGCGCCGCCAGCAGCAGCAGGTCCGGGCGCGTGACCCGGCGAGCCAGCGCCGCCGCGGTGACCGCGCTCTCCACGAGATGCCGGTCCACCGTGTGCCGGTGCACCGGCGTGCGGGTCGCGAGGCAACGCACCCGCTCCCACTCCGGTATCCACCGCACCACCAGCCCGGCAGCCTCCAGCGAGTCCCAGACCGGCAGCGCGCTCCGGCCAGCCCCTAGCAGCGTCACCAGCGCCTGGCGCGCTCCGGCCGGCCACGGCTCGGGCAGCCGAGGGCACTCGGCTGCCAGCCGCTGCACGGTGTAGGGCGCCGGGACGAGCCCTGCCTGAGCCGCTGCGGCGGCCGCCCGCAGCGGCAGCACGGGGTCGCGGTCCGGCCGGGCGCTGCGCGCCAGGACGACCTCGCCGTCGTACTCGACGACCCCGTCGGCGAGCGGCCGGCGCGCTGGTGGCGGACCACCCGAGCGCTGGCGAGCCCGCAGCGTGCGATCCACCTGGCGCCACGTCACGTCCGCCGCATAGGCGATCGCGCGGCCCGCGGCCGCGACACGCCGCAGCAGCGTGTCGGCGTCCAAGAGCCCCAGCCGCGCCGCGACGGCCCCGTGGTCCTGGAAGACGAGCCGGTCGTACCGGCGCCCTGTGGTCCGGTGCAGCGCGTCGCGGACCGTGAGCAGCCACTCGCGCGCCTCGTCCACACCGCCAATGCGGGGGTGGTCGGTGACCCAGGCCGCGGCGACCGCCCGCAGGGCCAGGCTGTCTCGCAGCCCGCCGTACGCCTGCACCAGGTCAGGCTCCAACAGGTGAGCCAGCTCCCCTACCCGTTCGGCCCGGGCGCGGCAGGCGGCGGCAAGCTCCGGCAGCCGGTCGGCCGATGTGCGGCGCCAGTCCGCTAGGACCGCCGCGCGCAGCCGCTCGGTCAGGCCGGGTGACCCTGCTACGTGCCGGGCGTCCAGCAGGCTCAAGGCCGCCTTCAGGTCCTCGGCGGCGACGGACCTGGCCTCGTCGACCGTCCGTACCGAGTGGTCCAGCGCCAGGCCGGCGTCCCAGACCGGGTAGAACAGGCGGCTCGCTACCGCGGCGGGGTCGCACCGGCCGTCGTGCAGCACCACGATGTCGAGATCGCTGCCGGGCAGCAGCTCGCGGCGGCCGTAACCGCCCACGGCCACGACCGCGGACCCGGCCGCGTCCGGCCCCGGAACGGCGGCGAAGCACCTGGCCAGCCAGCCGTCGACGAGGTCGGAGAGTGCGCGCCGCCGCTCCGCCGGGCTGAGCCGCTCGTCGGCGACCACGGCCTGGCGCAACGCCAGGAAGCGGTCGCCGCGAGCGGCTGCCGCCTGTGTCACAGCGCGGCGGACCCGACCTCTCCGGTGCGGACCCGGACGGCCGCTTCGACCGGCGTCACCCAGACCTTGCCGTCACCGATCTTCCCGGTCTGAGCCGCCTTGACCACGACGTCCACCACGTCGTCGACGTCGGTGTCGTCGACCAGGATCTCCAGGCGGGACTTAGGCACCAGGTCGACCGTGTACTCCGCGCCTCGGTAGACCTCGGTGTGCCCCTTCTGCCGGCCGTACCCGCTCGCCTCGGTGATCGTCATGCCCTGTACCCCGAAGGTCTCCAGGGCGGCGCGGACCTCGTCGAGCTTGAACGGCTTGATCACCGCCGTGACCAGCTTCATCGCTGCGCGCTCCTCTCCTTGGACGTGGCGGGTGCCGCGGCATGGCCGCCGCTCGGTCCCGCTGCGGGCGTCAGCTCGTACCCGGTCTCGGCGTGCGACGCGATGTCGATGCCGCCGACCTCGTCGTCCTGGCTCACCCGGAAGCCGATGCTGCGGTGGATCAGCGCTCCGAGGGCGAGGGCGACGACGAACGAGTACGCCATCACCGCGAACGCGGCCACCGCCTGCAGGCCCAGCAGCTCCAGCCCGCCGCCGTAGAACAGCCCGCGCAACTCGGTGTCCCCGGTAAACGTGTCGTTCGCGAGCAGGCCGATCATCAGCGTCCCGACTAGGCCAGCCACCAGGTGCACTGCAACCACGTCGAGCGAGTCGTCGTAGCCCAGGCGGTACTTCAGGCCGACCGCCAGCGCCGAGATCGGGCCGGCGACCAGACCGATGATGATCGCACCCACCGGACTGACGAAGCCAGCGGCCGGCGTGATCGCGACCAGGCCTGCGATCGCGCCCGATCCGGCCCCGAGTGCGGTCGTGCGCTGGTCCCGCGCGACGTCGACGAGCAGCCATCCGATGATGGCCGCGGACGTCGCCACGATCGTGTTGACGAACGCCGACGAGGCCAGCCCGTCCGCGGCGTACGC
>CAZMXH010000310.1:0-4648 GCA_964570165.1 uncultured Actinomycetes bacterium | reverse complement strand
CCGTGAGATGGGGCACGAGCGCGACTACTCCGAGGAGGTCGCCGCGCAGGTCGACGACGAGGTCCGCAAGCTCATCGAGACCGCCCACCAGGAGGCGTTCGACATCCTTGTCGAGAACCGCGACATCCTCGATCAGCTGGTCGTCGAGCTACTGGACAAGGAGACCCTCGACAAGGAGCAGGTGGCGCAGATCTTCGCAAACGTCCGCAAGCGCGAGCGCCGGCCGGCGTGGACCGGCTCGGCCACCCGCAAGCCGTCCGACCGCGGACCGGTCGAGTTCCCGGTCAAGGAGCTCGGCACGGGCGCGTCGCCCAACGGTGCGGGCAAGGGCCACGGCGCGGACGGCGGAGCAGGCGAGGACGCCGAGGCCATCGATCCAGTGACCGGTGAGCCTGCCGTGAAGCGGAACGTGGACCGGAGCTGAGCCGATGGCTGCCGAGCCCGAGGCGACCGGGCGTGTCGAGCGCGCCGCCGAAAGCCGGCCGGCTCCCGCCGAACCGGACCTGCAGCGTCACGCCACCAGGCCGTTCGACCATGCGCGCGTCGAGAAGGCGGTGTACGAGCTGCTGGTCGCCATCGGCGACGACCCGACCCGCGACGGGCTGCGCGACACCCCTGCCAGGGTCGCCCGGGCGTACGAGGAGATGTTCCGCGGCCTGCATCAGGACCCGTCCGAGGTACTGACCACCACCTTCGAGCTGGGTCACGACGAGATGGTCCTGGTGAAGGACATCGAGGTGGCGTCGTGCTGCGAGCACCACCTCGTTCCCTTCTACGGGTATGCGCACATCGGCTACATCCCCGGCGAGGGCGGCCGGATCACCGGGCTATCGAAGCTGGCCCGCCTCGTAGATGTCTACGCACGACGGCCCCAGGTCCAGGAGCGGCTGACGACCCAGATCGCCGACTCCCTGGTCCGGTTGCTCCAGCCCGGGGGCGCGATCGTCGTGATCGAGGCCGAGCACCTGTGCATGACCATGCGCGGAGTTCGCAAGCCCGGCGCAAAGACCGTGACCAGCGCCGTCCGCGGGCAGCTGCGCAGCCCCGCCACACGCGGGGAGGCGATGAGCCTCATCTTGGGCCGCTGACAGCCGGACCGCGCGTAGGCTCGGATACGTGACCGAAGACGGCAAGCTGCCGCCCGGCCGCCCGGCGCGCCACGTCGAAGGCCTACCCGTGCTGGACAGGTGCCTTGTCATGGGTGTCGTCAACGTGACGCCCGACTCCTTCTCTGACGGCGGCCGATGGTTCGAGCCTGCGGAGGCGATCGCGCACGGGTTCCGGCTGGCCGCCCAAGGGGCCGACCTGGTCGACGTGGGCGGCGAGTCGACCCGGCCGGGCGCGGTGCGGCCACCGGTCGAGGAGGAGCTGCGCCGGGTGCTCCCGGTGGTTCGCGAGCTAGCCAGCGCCGGTGTGATCGTGTCGATCGACACCATGCGTGCGACCGTCGCGGAGCGTGCCGTCGAGGCGGGCGCCAGGCTGATCAACGATGTATCAGGCGGCCTGGCGGACGGCGACATGCTGCGTGTCATCGCCGAGTCGGGGCTTCCGGCCGTTCTGATGCACTGGCGCGGGCATTCGGCGGACATGCAGCGCAGGGCGGAGTACGACGACGTGGTCACGGACGTCGTGGCCGAGTTGCGGCCGCGGGTCGACGCGGCGCTGGCTGCGGGGGTGGCTGACGACCGGATCATCGTGGACCCCGGGCTGGGGTTCGCGAAGACCGGCGACCACAACTGGACGCTGCTGACCCGGCTCGGCGAGGTGGTGGCGATGGGTTACCCCGTGCTGGTCGCTGCGTCCCGCAAGCGCTTCCTCGGAACGCTTCTGACCGATCCCGCCACTGGAGAGGAGCGTCCACCGGAGGGCCGGGACGCCGCAACAGCGGTGCTGTCGGGTCTGATCGCGCTTGCAGGGGCCTGGTGTGTCCGCGTCCACCAAGTGCCGAGCTCGCTGGACGCTGTCAGGGTCGCCGCCCGCTGGGGGGAGGAGACGAGCAGGTGGGCGACCAGGGCCGGCGGCAGCAGAGTCGACGAGGGCGTGGGGGCCGCGTGACGGAGGCCGCCACGGAATCCGACCTACTAGCGGCGAACGTCGCCTTCTACGACGCGCTCGAGCGCGCCGACATGGACGCCCTGGACGCCATCTGGACGCCCGCCGGCTCGGCGAGTTGCGTCCACCCCGGCATGGACCCGATCCACGGCAGGAAGGCGGTATTGCGCTCGTGGGCCGCCATGCTGGCCGGCACGCCGTACCTGCAGTTCGTCCTGACCGACGTCGCGGCCGAGGTCTACGGCGGCGCGGGCGTGGTCAGCTGCACGGAAAACCTCCTCTCCGCCGCCGACGGCATGCCCGAAACGATGTTCTCGGGGGGACGGGCGGTCGCTACGAACGTCTTCCGGTTCGAGGACGGCAGGTGGCGGCTTTGGGTCCATCACGCGTCGCCGGTCCGGACGTCGGAGTAGGAGGGCCAGCAGAGGACGGTCTTGACCGCGCGGTGTTCGCCGACGGGGAGCGGCTAAGGTCGGTGCCGTGACCGACCGCATCGCGTTGCGCGGATTGAGCGCACGCGGCCATCATGGCTGGCTACCAGAGGAGCGGGGTGCCGGCCAGCGGTTCCTGGTCGATGTCGAGCTCGGCGTCGACACCCGTGCTGCGGCGGCCAGTGATGACCTTGCCGACACGGTGAACTATGGTGATCTCGCCGAGCGCGTGGTCGGGGCCGTCGCCGGTGAGCCGGTCAAGCTGCTCGAGACGCTCGCGCACCGGATCGCCGACATCTGCTTGGCGTATGCCGGTGTCGAGGATGTAGAGGTGACCGTACATAAGCCGGAGGCGCCGATACCGGTGCCGTTCGAGGACGTGACCGTAACGATCCGAAGGGCCCGGACGTGAGCAACATCCCGAACCCCGCCGTAGTTGACGCCGACACCCTGACCGGAGACCTCCGCCCGCTGCGGCGCGCCGCGCTCGCCCTGGGCAGCAACCTGGGCGATCGCCTCGACTACCTGCAGGCCGCGGTGGACGCGCTCACCGACTCTCCGGAGATCGTCCCGGTGGCCGTGTCGTCGGTGTACGAAACCGAGCCGGTCGGCGGTCCGGAGGAACAACCCGCGTTCCTCAATGCGGTGCTCATCGTCGACACGACGCTGTCGCCGCGCTCGTTGATGGAGCGCTGTCAGGCGGCCGAAGCTGCGTTCGGGCGGACGCGGGAGGTGCCGAAGGGTCCGCGCACGTTGGACGTTGATGTGCTGGCCGTGGGTGAGGGGACCGTCGACGATGAGGACCTCCAAGTGCCTCACCCGCGGCTTGCGGAGCGCGCCTTCGTTCTCGTGCCGTGGGCGGAGGTGGACCCTGACTTCGAGGTGCCCGGGCTCGGCTCGGTGGCGGACCTTGCCGCCGCCGTCTCGCGGTCGGGGGTAAAGCGGCTTGACGACGTCGCACTCGAGCTTCCCACCTGACGGGCACTGAGATCGCGCGGGAATCGTGCACGCAACCAGGATCGGCACGCTGCTCGGCGCCGCGCTCGCGGCGGTACCGGCAGGTTGGCTGTTCGGCCGGCTGGTCCAGGCGTGGACGGGTGCCGTCCCTGCCGTCCCCTGGATTCTGCCGCTGCTGTTGGTCTTCATGGCGGTGCTGCTGTTGTTCGGCGCTCGGGTGGCCCGGGGCTGGGTCGAGGAGCGGCGGTACGACAACCGGGTCGACGCGCTGCTCGTGGCGCGGCTCGCCGCGCTCGCGAAGGCGGCGGCGGTCTTCGGAGCGGTCGTGGCCGGCGGCTACGTGGGGATCGGGTTGCTGGCACTGAACCAGTTGACCTTCGCGGTGGCCCAGGGCCGGGTCGTGCTGGCGGCGGCCGTGACGGTGACGGGCGCCGGTGTCGCGGCCGCGGCGCTCCGGCTGGAGCGGTCCTGCCAGGTGCCACCTGACGACACCGAGGGCCCGGAGGAATCCGACCCTTCATGACCGATACCGGTTTGCGCCGTTTCGGCGTGTGAGGACCGGGATATGGCAGGAAGCACCGGTACGGTTTCAGCATGAGAAGCGCGCCTCCCAGTGGCAGCGTGCGCCCGATTCGCGCCGTCGCCCAGCTCGCCCCTGTCCTCGCCGTCGTCCTCGTAGCTGTGGCGATCATGCTCGGTGGGCCCTGGCCGCTGCTGGCGGCGGCAGCCGCGGCGGGCCTCACGGCGCTGGTGGCCGCGTTGGTGTTCAAGATCGACAGGAGGCGGCGCGTCGAGGTGGCGGCAACCCGGGCCCGGATCGCCGCGGACTACGGCGCCGAGCACGCGCGCTACGCGAGCGAGCACCGGGCCGTGCTCGGTTACCTGGTTGGCGTGCTGGAGGCCGCGTCCAGCCGGATCGGGCTGCTCCGGCACCGGATCAGCCTGCTGGAGGACCAGCTTGCCGAGGCGCGCGCGGAGGCTGCGGACCGTCCAGAGCCCGGGACCGAGCTGTTGCGTTTCGCGCAGCGCGCCGATGAGTCGGAGCTATGGCCGGATCTCGGCGAAGCGCCGACCGTCGTCGACCTGATCGCGTGGGACGAGCGGTCACAGCAGCAACCGGGCGACGGCGTCGCCGAATCCGCCTGACCCCCCGCGCTGGTTCCGGTTGATCACGTTAACGGTCCGGTTGGGTCCTGTACCAGGCCAAC
>CAZMXH010000309.1:316-4661 GCA_964570165.1 uncultured Actinomycetes bacterium | reverse complement strand
TGCCCGCCACCTCCTCGTCCACCCCTACCGTGAGCGAGACGGCCACCATCAGCAGCGGCAAAGCGAGCGCCGTGAACATCGCAGTCTTGTTGCGCCAGAGGAGCAGCATCTCCGCTCTGCTCATCGCGGCGATCCGGCCGACTCGGCTGCGCTGGGCGGCGTAGCCGTCGGCGAGGGTCGAGGTGCCGGTGCTCATGCCCATGCCTCCGTGGTCAGGTCCGTGGTCAGGTCGTCGTGCTGTGCCCGCTGCGCTACGGCGAGGAACGCCTCCTCGAGGGAGGCGGAGCGGGCGTCCAGCCCCTTCAGCTCCACATCCCGCGGGTTCGCCCACGCCAGCAGGTGGGTGAGCGCCTCCTGCAACGCCTCGGTGTGAACGGTCACCCGCAGCCCGTCCACGCGTACGCGCCCGGGAAGCTCCGGGAGTTCGGAGACGAGCGGCTCGCCTGGGAGCTGGAAGGAGATCCGGGCCGGCTGTGAGGCGCCGATCTCGGCGGCGGTCCCCGCCCTCACGATCCGGCCACCGTGCATGATGGCCAAGCGGTCGGCGAGCGCCTCCGCCTCCTCCAGGTAGTGGGTGGTGAGCAGGATCGTCGTCCCCTCCGCCAGCAGGCTCCTGACCAGCTCCCAGGTGTTGCGGCGGCTCTCCGGGTCGAGCCCGGTCGTCGGCTCGTCGAGGAACAGCACCTCTGGGCGCCCGACGATGGCCAGCGCGAGATCGAGACGCCGGCGCTCGCCTCCGGACAACGCCCTGATCGGCACGTCCGCGCGATGGCGCACGCCCGCAAGCTCCAGCGCCTCCGCGACCGGCCGGCCTGGCGACTGGACGCCCGCCCACATCCGCCCCATCTCGGCGGCCGTCAGGTCGGACGGGAAGCCGCCCTCCTGAAGCATGATGCCGATCCGCGGCCGCACAGCAGCGCGGTCGGCGTGCGGGTCGCGGCCGAGAACGCGGACTGAGCCGCCGGCCGGCGCCGCGATGCCCTCGAGCACCTCGAGCGTGGACGTCTTACCCGCACCGTTCGTGCCCAGCAGCGCGAACAGCTCACCGCGCGCGACGGTGAACGAGACGCCGCGGACGGCCTCGAAGCCGTCCTCTCCCCCGTACCGACGCCGCAGCTCGTCGACTTCGATGACGTTGTTCTCCATGCGCCCATCGTCGCCCGCCGCCGCGCGTTGCAACGGTGCAGCCGATCATGTCTTTCGCGGCATAACGCCCGGGTCGGGCATGACATCCGTCACGCATCCACCCGGTGAGGCGGACGGCTAGCGGCTCAGGCTCGGCTTGACCTGCACCAGGCGGCTGAGGAGGCCGTTGACGAACGACGGGGAGTCATCCGTGGAGAGCTCCCGTACCAGCTTGACGGCCTCGCTGATGGCGACCGCGTCGGGCACGTCGTTCTGGTAGAGGATCTCGTAGGCGGCGATACGCAGCACGTTGCGGTCGACGGCAGGCATCCGGTCGACGGTCCACCCAACCGCGTAGGCCGCCAGCAGCTCGTCGATCCGTTCCCGGTGCGCCGTCACGCCCTCGACCAGTGCGACCGCGTAGTCGCTCGGCCGGGAGGTCGTGGCCTCGAGCCGGCGGGCGAGCACTTTACCGGGCTCGATACCCTGCATCTCAGACTCGAACAGGATGTCCAGCGCCCGCTTCCGGGCTTTGGTGCGAGCAGCCATGGTCCTGTTCCCCTGGCTCAGGATGCGCGACCGAGATAGGAGCCGTCGCGGGTGTCGACCTTCACCTTCTCGCCAGTCGTGATGAACAGCGGCACGCCGATCTGGTAGCCGGTCTCCAGCCGGGCGGGCTTCGTCCCGCCGCTCGAGCGGTCGCCCTGTAGCCCCGGCTCGGTGTAGTCGACGGTCAGTACGACAGACGCAGGAAGCTCGACGAACAGCGGCGTGCCCTCGTGCAGGCCCACGGTGACGTCCTGGTTCTCGACGAGGAAGTGCTCGGCGTCGCCGACGGTGTCACGCCCGATGTGGATCTGATCGAACGACTCGGTGTCCATGAACACGAAGTCTTCGCCGTCGCGGTACAGGTAGGTCATCTCCCGCCGGTCCACGTTCGCGGTATCGACCTTGACCCCGGCGTTGAAGGTCTTGTCGACGACCTTGCCGGACAGCACGTTCTTCAGCTTGGTGCGCACGAACGCGCCCCCCTTGCCGGGCTTGACGTGCTGGAACTCCAGCACCGTCCACAGCTGGCCATCGAGGTTGAGCACCATGCCGTTCTTCAGATCGTTGGTTGTCGCCATTCGGCCTTCCGGTTCGTGGCTCGCCTACATGTCGAGGACGAGAAGTTCCCTGGTCGTTGTCGTCAGCCGCTCCGGACCGCCGTCGTCGCTGACCACGACGGTGTCCTCGATCCGGACGCCGCCGCGTCCAGGCAGGTAGATACCGGGTTCGACGGTCACAGGAGTGCGAGAGTCAAGTGTACCCGCGGCGGAGTACCCGATCGTGGGTGCCTCGTGGACCTCGAGCCCGATGCCGTGCCCGGTCCCGTGGCCGAAGTACTCCCCGTATCCGGCCGCCTTGATGACCTCTCGGGCAGCGCTGTCAACCGAGTTGCATTCGGCCCCGGGCTGCGCGGCCTGGCGTCCGGCGCGCTGGGCCGCGGCGACGATCTCGTAGATCTCTCGCTGCCAGGCGGCCGGCGCGGCGCCCACCACCACCGTCCGGGTGCAGTCGGCGTGGTAGCCGCCGACACGGGCACCGAAGTCGATCTTCAGCAGGTCGCCGCGCTCCACCCGGCGGTCGGCCGCCCGGTGATGCGGGATCGCGCTGTTCGGTCCGGCTGCCACGATGGTCTCGAAAGCGAGACCGTCGGCGCCGTGCTCGTACATCCGCGCCTCCAGGTCCCGGGCAATGTCCCGTTCGCGTCGCCCGAGCAGGCCTCCGGCGGCGAACAGGTCCTCGAGCGCGCGGCACGAGATCGCGCATGCGTCGCGGATCAGTGCGAGCTCGGCGTCGTCCTTGCGAACCCGCATACGCTCGACGGCCCGATGCAGGTGCACCAGTTCGACATTCGCCGCCGCGGCCTTGATCGAGTCGGCAAGGGCCAGCGTCACATCGTGTTCCTCCACCGCGAGCCGGATCGGCCCGCCGGCGGCCGCCCGCTTGGCAAGTTCCGTGGCAACCTGCCGCACCTGGACGGTCTCCAGGTCGGGCGCGACGTCGGCCGCGGCAGTGATGTACCGGCTGTCCGTCGCTAGCACGGCGCTGCCGGCCGCGTCGACCAGCAGCGCCGCGTTGCTGCTGTCAAGGCCGGTGAGGTAGTGGACGTTCACCAGCCGGCTGATCAGCGCGGCGTCCGCCCCGAGGTCCTGGACTGCCGCCGCCAGCCGGGCGCGCCGCCGGGCATGAGGTTCAGGCACGGCGCACCAGCCTACGTGCTCCTGGCGGGCGTGCCGTGGCCGGCGACTGCCCCGTCATGGCCGCTCACCGGTCAGGCGGGCGATCGCGCGCAGGGCCAGCCGGTAGGAGTCCATGCCGAAGCCCGCGATTGTCCCTGTCGCCACCGCAGCGACCACCGAGGTGTGCCGGAACTGCTCGCGGGTCGCGGGGTTGCTGATATGAACCTCGACCAGCGGTGCTCGCAGCTGCGCGCAGGCGTCGCGCATCGCGTAGGAGTAGTGCGTGAACGCCGCGGGGTTCAGCACGACCGGCGTCGCGGCATCCGCGGCCTCGTGCAGCCAGCGCACCAGTTCCGCCTCGTCGTCGGTCTGCCGGACCTCCACGTCGAGCCCGAGTTCCGCGCCGCTGCTCGCGCAGATGGCGACGAGCTCGTCGTAGGACACCGACCCGTAGACGTCCGGCTCCCGGGAACCGAGCCGGCCGAGGTTAGGCCCGTTCAGGACCAGGACACGCGTCATCGATCCGCCCTCCCCGCCTTCTTCGCGTTGATCATGGGCGATCTATGGTAAACACCGCCGCGATACCATAGATCGCCCATGATCAACGCGAAGAGGGACGGGAGACGGCGCGGTACGCGGCGGCGAGCAGTTCCGGATCGGGCGCCTGCAGAATCTCCGGCTTGGCCAGCCCCTTGAGCACGACGAACCGGAGCCGGTCCCCGCGCGCCTTCTTGTCCACGCGCATGGCCTCCTGAAGCCGCGGCCAGGCGTCCGGGTCGTATGTCGTGGGCAGGCCGAGGGACGAAAGCAGCGTCCGGTGCCGGTCGGCGGTCGCGTCGTCCAGCCAGCCTGCCGCGCGGCCGAGTTCCGCTGCGAACACCATGCCGACGGCGACCGCGGCGCCGTGCCGCCACCGGTATCCCTCGACGCGCTCGATCGCGTGGCCCAGCGTGTGGCCGTAGTTGAGGATCTCGCGGCCCCCCGCCTCCCGGAGA
>CAZMXH010000309.1:0-306 GCA_964570165.1 uncultured Actinomycetes bacterium | reverse complement strand
ATCGGAGGCGACGACACGGGCCTTCATCCGTACCGAGCGCTCGACGAGCTCCCGCACGCGGGGCCCGTCCGGACGGGCGGCCGCTGCCGGGTCGGCCTCGATCAGGTCCAGGATCGCCGGATCGGCGATGAACCCGGCCTTGACCACCTCGGCGAGCCCGGCGACGAACTCGTCCTTGGGTAGCGACGCGAGCACGGTCAGGTCGCACAGGACACCGGCGGGCGGGTGGAACACGCCCACCAGGTTCTTCCCCTCGGCGGTGTTGAGGCCGGTCTTGCCGCCGACCGCGGCGTCCACCATGCCGAG
>CAZMXH010000308.1:0-4697 GCA_964570165.1 uncultured Actinomycetes bacterium | reverse complement strand
AGGTGCCCGAGCAGGTCGTCCAGGTCGGCACCGAGATCTTCGTCAAGATCATCGACATCGACCTCGACCGCCGCCGCATCAGCCTCTCGCTGAAGCAGGCCAACGAGGCCGTCTCGCCCGACCAGGTGGACTTCGACCCGACCCTGTACGGCATGGCCGCCGACTACGACGAGCAGGGCAACTACAAGTACCCCGAGGGCTTCGATCCGGAGACCAATGAGTGGCTGCCGGGGTACGAGAAGCAGCGCGAGGAGTGGGAGCAGCAGTACGCCGAGGCCCACCGGCGCTGGGAGCTGCACAAGGCGCAGATCGAGGCCATGCAGGCGACGGAGCCCGCTCCCGAGGGTGCGCCGACGGAGGCGGCTCCGGCCGAGGAGGAGGAAGCCGGAACGCTCGCTTCGGACGAGGCGCTGCAAGCTTTGAGGGAGAAGCTCACCGGCAACTGATCAGCTCCACTGATCACGTTAACCACTGGGCGTATGCCCGTCACCAGGCCAGTTGGACTGGTGACGGGCATACGTCGGTGGTTAACGTGATCAATTGGGCAAGGCTCGCCTTCTGGCGGTTACCGACGTACCGTATGCCGCGTGACACGTCGGCTGAGGGGTGCGCTGGTGGTCCTTGTGCTCCTCGCTGCTTCGTCGTGCAGCGACGATCCCGAGGAAGCGACGCACCCGCTGCTGGACGAGTCGCCGGGAATCGCGGACCCCACGCCGACAATCACCAGCACCGCCACGGCACCCACATCGCTGCCCACCGACGCCTCGTTCCCGCAGGAGTGCGGACAGGTCATCCGGTCCGTCGACGTGGCGAACATCGTGGCCGCGCCAATGCCGGGCGTGCGACGGATCTACCAGAACGACTTTCCCGCCGACTCAGGCAGACTGGAGCGTCTGACCTGCAGCTACGGCACGGAGACGTCAGGCGACGAGGAGGACGGCGACAACGGCGGCGATGCGAGGGACCAGCCGGTGGTAGAGATCGCGATCAGCTCGTACGTCGATGCCGAGGCGGCCACCGCACGCGTGGAGGACACGGCCGGCTCGGCCAGGATCCGCGGCGAGGACGTCGAGGAGACCGAGATCGGCGGGCATGCGGTCTTCATCATTCCTGGAGACGACGCGACGTCGTACGTCCTCGGGGTGCAGGAGCGCACCTACGTGGTGACGTTGGCCCGGGATGTCGTCCCGGAGCCGGCCGAGCAGGTGGTGCTCGTATCGCTCGTCGAGGAAGTGCTCGGCCTGTCAACCGGGTCTTAGCCAGATTAGCGATAACAGGCTAGGGTCGCGCCCGTGCGCCGTCTGCTACAGAGTTCCGGACTGCTGGTCGTAGTGGTCGTGGCCGTTGTGGCCGAGGTCATGCGGGTGTCGTTCCCGCTGCTCTATGAGTTCGCCGAGAGCATCGGCTTCACCACAGCTGCAGCCGTGATCCCGCTGCTGTTTGCTGCGACCCTGCTCGCGGCACCGCTCGGCGCACTCGTCGGGCCGGGGTTGCTGTTGCTCATCAGCGCGGGTGGGCTCGCGGTTGCCCGCGTGGTCATGCAGGTGGACGCGAGCCCCGATCTCGCCGTGACCATGACCGCGTTGGTGTTGGGATTCGTGGCGCTGTCCACAGTGCTGCGCGTCGGAGTGGCCCGGCTGGGGCCGTTGACGACTGCCTCGGCGGTCTTCTTGGGCCTCGCCCTCGACACCGCGATCAGGCTGAGCCTGGTCACGTGGGACGCCGCCTGGCAGAGCGGGCCGTTCTCCTGGGTGGTGGGTCTGGGCCTGCCGCTCCTGCTGATCGGCGCGCTCACCGGGCTCGTCCTTGAAGGCCGGGACGCGGCGTGGGGCGCGGACTCGTGGACTTTCGCGACCGTCCCGGGCCCATTGCTCGCACTGCAGACGCTGTTCCTCGCCAACCCGTCGTTTGTGGCGTCGTCGGGTGATCTCGGCCTCCCCACTGCCGGTGCCGTGGTCCTGGTCGGCCTCGGCTTGGCGGCGGCAACGCCCGCACTTCGCGGCCTTGGCGCAAAGGCTGCGTGGGGCACGCTTGTGATCGTTGCCGCGGCGCTGACGGGACCAACGGGCCTCACCGGCTGGCTGGTGCCGGTGGGTGTGCTCGCCGGACAAGTGGCCGCTGGAGGACTGGTTGCCAACGCGGCGGTCCGGGCGGAGCAGTCGCGGGTAGGCACGGGCGCGTGGCGCACCGGGCTTGGTGCTGGGCTGGCTGCACTCGTACTGGTCGGCTCGCTGCTGCCGTACCAGATCTCGTACGAGTTACCGCTCGGCGTGCCGCAGCTCGCCTTCCCGGCGCTCGCGGCGGTCGTACTGGTTCTGCTGGCCCGGTCGGCGCCCGCCCGGGACCCGGTGGTGCGGGTTTCGCCGCTGAGGTGGATCGCCGCCCTCGGTCCGATCCCGCTGTTGGCCGTGCCCGCGTGGCTCGCGCTGACGTGGCCGGACGTGGAGCCCGCGCCTTCCGACGACGAGGACTTGCGGGTTGTGACGTACAACATCCACTCGGCGGTGGACTGGTTCGGCCGGCTCAACCCTGAAGGCATCGCAGTGGTCCTGGAGAATGGCGACGCCGACGTGATGATGCTCCAGGAGGTCGCTCGTGGCTGGCCGCTCGCCGGCGGCATGGATACCGCGTCCTGGCTGTCGCGACGGCTCGGCGCGGACTTCGCTTTTGGCACGGCCGGTGATCACCAGCACGGCAACGCCGTCCTGTCCACGCGTCCACTTCTCGATGAGTGGTCGGCGACGATGGACCGCGGCGAAGGACCGATGCAGCGCGGCTACGTGGGTGTCACAGTGGCCTTAGGCGATACGAGCGTGGACGTCTGGAGCGTCCACCTCCAGCACCAGGACCACACCACGGCCACCCGCCGAGCGCAGGCGTCGCAGCTCTTGGCCGACTGGGACGGCCGGGATCGAACGATTATCGGCGGCGACCTCAACTCGCGGCCGGGATCGCCGGATATCGAACCATGGTTCGACGGCACGGGTCTGGTCTCCGCGCAGGAGGCGGCGGATGGTCCGGTCTGGAACACGTCTCCGGCGCTGAACCCCGACCACCGGATCGACTGGGTCCTGGGCACGCCGGATCTCGAGTTCTCCGACGTCAGCGTGCCGATCACGCTCGCCAGCGACCACCTGCCGGTGTTCGCCACGGTGCAGGTTCCCTGAGGGCTCGGGGGTGGATGGAGCTCGTGCTACGAGTCGGCCTGACCGGGGGGATCGGATCGGGGAAGTCCACAGTCGCGGAGCGCCTGGCATCGTTGGGCGCGGTGCTCGTGGACGCCGACAAAATCGCCCGTGAGGTGGTCGAGCCGGGCACCCCGGGGCACGCCGCCGTGGTGCGCGAGTTCGGTCGCGGTGTCCTCGCGCCCGACGGCTCACTCGATCGGGCGGCACTCGGCAAGGTGATCTTCGCCGACGAGACACGACGCCAGGCGCTGAACGCGATCGTGCATCCCCTCGTGTACGAGCGGCGCAGCGAACTGGTCGCACAGGCCCCCGCGGACGCCGTCGTCGTCGAGGACATCCCGTTGCTCGTCGAGAACCGGCTTGGCGCGGGATTCCACCTGGTGATCGTGGTGTACGCCCCTGCCGAGGAACGGGTCCGGCGGCTGGTTGCCGACCGGGACATGACCGTCGAGGACGCTTGGGCCCGCGTCCGCTCGCAGGCCACAGACGAGGAGCGGCGCGCCGCCGCCGACATCTGGCTCGACAACAGCGGTGCTCGTGGTGACCTTCTTGCGGCCGTCGACGCGGCGTGGGCCGAGCGGATCGTCCCGTTCGAGGCCAACCTCCGGACGCGCACGCCGGTACGGCAGTCCGGCCCACCCGTTCTGCTGCCGCACGACGACACGTGGCCCATCCAGGCCGAACGCCTGATGGCACGGATTGCGGCGGCCGCGGGCGAGGCGGCGGTGCGGATCGACCACGTCGGATCGACCGCGATTCCGGGGATCAAGGCTAAGGACGTCATCGACCTTCAGCTGTCAGTGGTCTCGCTCGACGATGCGGACCGTATCCGTGCGGCGCTGGAGGATGCCGGGTACATACACCGGCCCGAGTTCGACACCGATCGGCCGAAGCCCGTCGACCCTGACCCGGCGCGCTGGCGCAAGCGGCTGCACACCTCCGCTGATCCGGGGCGGGCGGCGCACCTGCACATCCGTCCGGTCGGCTCACCCGGCTGGCGGTACGCCCTGTTGTTCCGCGACTGGCTGCGCGCCCAACCGGCAGAGGCCGCCGCCTACGAGGCCGAGAAGGTCCGGCTCGCCGCCAGCCACTCCACGACGGGCGAGTACGCCGAAGCCAAGGAGCCGTGGTTCGACGCTGCGCTGCCCCGGGCCGAGGCCTGGGCGGAGCGGACCGGTTGGTCTGCGTAACCGGAGTGCCAGTCAGCGACATCGTGCCACGTGGGTCCGCACTCTCCCGTGCGTGTTCGGGTTGTCGGGATGACGACGTAACGTTGAAGGGTGCGAGCGACGAGTGAGTTGACGCGGACCGTCAACCCGTTCCAGGTCGTCAGCGAGTGGCAGCCGTCCGGCGACCAGCCGGAGGCCATCGACGACCTGGAGCGGCGTATCAGGGCGGGCGAGCAGGATGTCGTGCTGCTCGGTGCCACCGGTACCGGCAAGAGCGCGACCACCGCGTGGCTCATCGAGCAGGTGCAGCGCCCGACCCTGGTGATGGCGCCCAACAAGA
>CAZMXH010000307.1:0-4698 GCA_964570165.1 uncultured Actinomycetes bacterium | reverse complement strand
CGTCATGCCGACGGAGTGCCCGTCCTGCGGCACGCCGCTGGCACCGGCCAAGGAGGGTGACGTCGATCTACGCTGCCCCAACACCCGATCGTGCCCGGCGCAGCTGGTGGAGCGGCTGTTCTACCTGGCCGGGAGGGGCGGCTTCGATATCGAGGCACTTGGCTGGGAGGCCGCGCAGGCGCTGACCGCGCCGGACGCTCCCGAGCAGCCGCCGGTCACCGACGAGGGCGACCTGTTCCTCCTGAAGATCAGCGATCTTGCCGACGTGAAGGTCCGCAGGGAGATCCGGCGCAAGGGCGAGCCCACCGGCGAGTACGAGCTGGTGCCGTTCTTCTACACGAAGCCGACCCCGGGCAAGCCGTCGGTGCCCACAAAGAACACCGAGCGGCTGTTCGAGCAGCTGGAGAAGGCGAAGCAGCAGCCGCTATGGCGGGTCCTCGTGTCGCTGTCGATCCGGCATGTCGGGCCGACGGCCGCGCGGGCGCTGGCCGCGGCGTTCGGCTCGATGGACGCGATCCAGAACGCCACAGAGGAGGAGCTTGCGGCCGTCGAGGGGGTAGGACCCACCATCGCGGCGTCCGTGCGGGAGTGGTTTCAGGTCGAGTGGCACCGCGAGGTGGTCCGCAAGTGGCGGGAGGCCGGCGTACGGATGGCCGACGAGCGCGACGAGTCGATGCCGCGGACGCTCGAAGGCCTGACCGTGGTGGTCACCGGGTCGTTGCCCGGGTTCTCCCGCGACGAGGCGAAGGAGGCGATCGTGGCGCGCGGCGGCCGCGCGGCGGGGTCGGTGTCGAAGAAGACCTCGTTCCTCGTGGCCGGTGAAAACGCCGGCTCGAAGTACGACAAGGCGGTCGAGCTAGGCGTGCCCGTGCTCGACGAGGACGGATTCCGGGTGCTGCTCGACTCGGGGCCGGAGGCCGCCGTGGCGTTGGCGCGACGCGGCTAGCGGGTGAGCTCGCAGACTTCGGCCCAGCGCCGGTCGTCGATCTGCGGCGTGGCCGCGCGGATGTACGCGGTGCAGTCGTCGATGGTGCTGGCCAGCAGGGTCCGCAGGCGCTCGTCAGGGTTCGGGACACAGGCCCTGGCGATACCCTGCACCGCGCACCGGACGGCGCTTGGCCCGGCGTGCCGCCGGAAGCCCTTCGCAGAGCTGCGCATGCCCCGCGTGAAGCGGCGCGCCCACCTCTCAGCGTCCGGGACCTGGGCGAGGGCCTCCGCGCTGATCTCGGACACCTCATCGATGGGGCGGGCGTCGAGGTTCGCCAGCACCCGCTCGGCGGCGAGTATCGCGACCGCGAGCACCCGTTGCCGCTCGGCAGAAGCCACCGGTAGCGCCGTCCTGGCGGCGCGGAGCGCGATGATCGCGTCGACCCGAAGGTCGTCACTGGTCAGGCCGATTACCGACGGGATCAGCGGCGCCAGGTGCGGGCGGCCGGCGTCCGAGGTGAAGTCGTTGACCAGCCGCGCCATCGTGGCGAGCAGCGGGTGCGTGCACTGCGGGTGGTCACTCCAGCGCTCCCCGGCGAGGTACGACGCCAGTTCCATGAAGCACGCGCCCTTGCGCGGGTTGCGGTGCTTGCCGCGGGAGAGGATCGGCAGCAGGTCCGGCGTGACGGATGGTCCAGCAGTCATCGCAGCACCCCACAGGTTGGACGGGACTCCTCACAACCAGTCTGCGCCGCGAGACGCCGGATTGCTACTCCTTTGCGGCTCTGCTGTCCAGGCATGCCCACTCGTCGGTCTCCCGCCTGCCCTCCAGCGCGGCTGCCGGCTCCAGCGCCGGCGCCGGTGCCATCCTCCGCCGAAGCCGGCGAACAGCCAGAACCAGAGCACGAGGAAAAGCAGCCACGGCAGCCCGATGGCGATGAGCAGCGCGACGAGTGCCACCAGCGCCAATGGCGCCCACCATCGCAGTGGCGTCGCGGCCGACCAGCCGCACGATGCCGGCCGGGCCGTCGCGTCGACCGGCCGCCGTTGCGCCACCTGCCGGGCGCCCGGCAGGTCAGCGAACAGCGGCGCGAGATCGGCGTCGAAGCGCGCCGCGGCGGCAACCTCCGCACGCTCTTCGAACTCCGGCTTGGTGAGCCGGCCGGCGGCGTAGTGCTCGCCCAGCGCGGCGACTGCGGCGTCGCGTTCTGCGTCCCCAATGCGCAACTGGGCCATCACGCATCACCGCCGTCCAGGTCGTCGAGCGGGTCGTGGTCGTCGCCTTCGGCGAGGATTCCGTAGAGCCGGCGTCTGGTGTCGGCGAGCACCTCGCGTGCGCGAGCCTGCTGGTCCAGGCTCCCGGTCGCGAGGATCTGCCACAAGGCGGCCGCGGCCTGGCCGATCAATGGCTTGAGGTCGTGCTCGTCATCGTCCGCGGGCGCGCTCATGGCCTCCCACGGAGCCGAGACCTCGTCGCGGTGTGCCTCGACGTACGCTCGCCCCTCGTCGGTAAGACGGAAGACGCGGCGACCGCTTTCACCGTCCGCCGCCACGAGGCCCTCGTCCTCCAACTGTTGGAGTGTCGGGTAGATCGACCCCGGGCTCGGCCGCCAGACACCGCCGCTGCGCTCGGTGATCTCCTGGATGATCTGGTAGCCATTGGCGGGACGCTCCGCGAGCACCCCGAGAATGGCCGCCCGGACGTCGCCGCGCCGCGCCCGCGGCCCGCGGGGGCCGAACCAAGGGGGTCCCCACTGCTCCCTGCCAGCCCATGGGCCGCCGAACATCATCCACGGTCCGAACGCGTGTCGGCCGCGACGCCCCCTCGGCCCGCCGCCCCAGTGATGGTAGTGGCCGCCGCCCATCGCGGCGAATGCTCCTTTCCATGGGTGTCCCATGGCGAATGCCGAGCCCTTCACTGTCTCGCACCTTCCTTCGAATACGTTCTGTTGCGATAGCTTTACGATATATCGCGATGGGCTCGTCCGCAACAGTACTTGCCAAGATGGAAAGCATCCATTATGTTTTCCGTCATGGAAAGTAATGAGTCTCCCGAACGGGATCTCCAGCTGGCTGAACGTGCGGCCGTCGCACCCTGGCTCGACTACCCGCCCACTCCGTGGTGGCACGCGCCGTCGGGCGGCGTACTGCTCGGCGCCATCGTGTTGGTGCTGGGTGAGAGCGAGAATGTGCACACGGCAGTGGGCGTCGCCTTGGCGCTCGCGGTTGTGGCGGCGGTGGGGGCCTGGCTCGGCGCGAGCGTCGCACGGATGGGCGTCGTCCCCCGCCTACGGAGTGCACCGGCCGAGTTCGTTCCTGTGTTGCGCGGCTACTTCGCCGGGTGCGGCCTGCTCGCGCTGCTGATCGTGACGGTGTACGTGAGCGTCGGCTCTCGGGTGGCGGCCGCCGTTGCCGCGTTGGGCGCGTGGGGCGGCCTCGTGCTCTACGAGCGGCGCTACGAGAAGGCCGCCGAGGCGGCTCGGAAGCGGCTGGCATGAGCATCGATGCGCTCGATCCGTTGATCCACGCGCCGAAGCGGCTCGCCGCGATGGCGGTGCTGGCAAGCTCGAGCAGCGTGAGTTTCGGCTTCCTCCGCGATCATCTGGGCGTCAGCGACTCCGACCTGTCAAAGCAGATGTCGGCGCTCGAACGGGCCGGGTACGTGAAGCGTGAGAAGACCGGCTACGGCCGTGGCGGAGCGACCTGGTACAAGGTCACGCGGAGCGGAGCCGCTGCCTACGACCGGCACCTCGCGGCGCTGCGGGCCATCGTCGGAGATGCGGACGGATCGGGGCCGGGGAACAGCCAGGACGCATGACGTCCCCACCCCATAGGATCGGTACGTTGCCACCGTGCCGTGAGGAGTAGCACCGAGCATGTCCACGATCAGCCGGTCCGAGGCCGCCCACCTGGCGCGGCTCGCGCGTCTCGACCTCGCGCCGGACGAGCTTGACCATCTCGCCGGTCAACTGGACGCGATCGCCGGCTTCGTCGCCAAGGTCTCAGAGGTCGCTGCTGGAGACATTCCACCGACGTCGCATGCGCTGCCGCTGACGAACGTGTTCCGCGACGACGTCCCGCAGCCCGGGCTCACTCCGCAACAGGCACTCGACCAGGCTCCCGACGCGGAGGACGGGCGGTTCAAGGTCCCGCGGATCCTGGGGGAGGAGACATGAGCGGCGACCTCACCCGGATGACCGCCGCCGGGTTGGCGGCCGCGATCGGCAGCGGTGAGGCCAGCGCCGAGGAGGTGACGCGGGCCCACCTGGACCGCATCTCTGCGGTCGACCCACAGGTGCACGCGTTCCTGCACGTCGACACGGACGGTGCGCTGGCTGCCGCGCGAGCCGTAGACCAGCGGCGGGCCGCTGGCGACGACCTCGGGCCGCTCGCGGGCGTCCCGCTGGCGCTCAAGGACGTGTTCACCACCGTGGACATGCCGACGACCTGCGGCTCGAAGATCCTGGAGGGGTGGCGACCGCCGTACGACGCCACGGTGACCCGCAGGCTTCGCGAGGCGGGCATCGTCATCCTCGGCAAGACCAACATGGACGAGTTCGCGATGGGCTCGTCGACGGAGAACTCCGCCTACGGCCCGACCCGCAACCCGTGGGACCTGGACCGGATCCCCGGTGGTTCCGGCGGCGGGTCGAGCGCGAGCCTGGCGTCGTACCAGGCTCCGCTTGCGATCGGCACCGACACCGGCGGGTCGATCCGGCAACCGGCCGCGGTGACCGGCACCGTCGGCGTCAAGCCGACCTACGGCGGCGT
>CAZMXH010000306.1:0-4702 GCA_964570165.1 uncultured Actinomycetes bacterium | reverse complement strand
GCGATTCCCATGGCGCGGTTCGGCCCCTCGTAGTGCCACAGCCGCAGCGTGCCCGTCTGCTCCTCGGCGCCCTCGGCGTCCCCGGCCTCGTCAGCGGCGTCGGCAGTTGTGTCGCCGCCGTCGTCGCCACCGCAAGCGACGGCGAACAGCAGCGGCAGCGTCGACAGGATGGCGAGCCGTCGTGCTCCGCGTCGTGTCGTAACCATGGCTTCCTTGCCTCCTTCAATCAACGCTCGGGTGAGCGGTCGTCTGTTGGGGGTCGGCGCCGGGCACGGCCACGGCGATCCGGCGGTGGTCCAGAGCTGCCGCCGAGCACCAGCTCGCACGGCAACAGCACCTGCCGGGGCGGCGAAGAGTCCTCCCCGCCCTCGAGCTGGTCGATGAGCATCTGGACACCGAGCCGGCCGAGTTCGGCGCTGCGCGGCTCGAGCGTCGTGAGCTTGGGCCGCACCATCTCGGTGACGTGCGTGGACGAGACAATCGACACGATCGAGAAGTCGTCGGGAATCCGCCAGCCGATCTCCTCCAGGGCGTCCATCACCCCGACCACCGCGCGCTCGTTCATGACGACCAGCGCCGTCAGGTCCGGGTTGATCGCTCGCAGCTCGTGGAACGCCGCACGCCCCGCGGCCGCGTTGTCGCCGCACAGCCGCTCGATGTGCTCGAGGCCGGCCTCCGAAGCGGCCCGCCGGAAGCCCTCAGCGGCCCGCACGGTTGGTCCATACCCGACGGAGAACGCGGAGGGCGAGTGGTTGAGGAACCCGACGCAGCGGTGGCCTAGACCGACCAGGTGGGCGATCGCATCCCGGGTGGTCTGCTCGAAGTCGATGTCGGCGTAGCTGATCGAGCCGGGCTCGCTGGTCCGTCCGATCATGCTGAACGGCAGGCCGGCCTGCCGGAGCAGGTCTACCCGATCGTCGTCCAGCCTGACCTCCATGACCAGCGCCCCGTCCACCAGGCCCTGGCCGGTCAGTTGCTCGAGGTCCCGGATGTTGTGCACCTCGCTCGGTGCGAGCATCAGGTAGTAGCCACGCTCGCGCGCCGCGTCCGCCGCGCTGGTGACGAACTCCATCTCGGTGACGCCCAAGCCGCGCTCCGGGGTCGGGAGCAGGAGGGCGAGGATGTGCGTCTTCTTGCTGGCCAGGCCCCGTGCAAGTGCGTTCGGCCGGTAGCCGAGCTCGTCCATCGCGCGAAGGATCCGGCGCCGCGTGCCCGGCGAGATGGGTCGGGTGCCGTTCAGCGCGTAGGAGACCGTGCTCAGCGCAACACCCGCCCGTCGGGCGACATCAGTCATCGTTGGCGGCACGGCGACCATCCTGTCGAAGCGGTTCGTCGAAGGGCTTCGACGAACGGTACGTTTACCGACGCTTCGTGTCAACGAACCGGCCGCTGCCGACGGCCCATGGCCGTGCCAGCTGATCTAGCAGACACTGTTTAGTAGCCGTGCGAACTGCATAAACGGATACGACGGCGTACGTCACTAAGCAACGAGATCAAGCACACCCTTGACCGAATCGACATCCTATGCAAGATTCGAAGCGCTTCGACGTTTGTCCGCCTATGCCCGCTGCCATCGGCCGGTGCCCGGCGAGGGTCGGCGCCGACCTCGACCGAGAGGATGTCGACTGCGATGCGAATCACCAGGCCTCGCTCAGCACGTCGCGACACCGCCCGGACAACTCGCCGACGCAGGCCGGTGCGATCACTCGGGCTGCTCGCCGTCCCGCTCGTTGCCACGGCGTTGCTGTACGCTCCCAGCGCCGGCGCTCAGGCTGAAGACCTTCCGTTCCGCAACCCGGACCTGCCGCTCGACAAGCGGGTCGACGACCTGCTCGACCGGTTGACTCTCGATGAGAAGCTCTCCCTGCTACACCAGTCCCAGGCCGCCATCCCCCGCCTCGGCATTCCGTACTTCAAGGCCGGCACCGAGGCGCTGCACGGCGTGGCCTGGTCCAACGACCGCGACAACAACTGGAGCCAGGTGCTCTCCACCGAGGCCACGGTTTTCCCGCAGGCCATTGGGCTGGCCAGCACCTGGAACCCCGACCTGATCAAGGAGGTCGGCTCGGTCGTCGGCGACGAGTTGCGGGGATACAACTCCATCAACCCCGTGGTGTGGGGCCTGCAGGCGTGGTCGCCCGTGGTGGACCTGCTGCGCGACCCCCGTTGGGGCCGGAACGAGGAGGGCTACTCCGAGGACCCGTTGCTGACCGGCGCGATGGCGACCGCGTACGGCAGCGGGCTGTCGGGTGACGATCCGGAGTACCTGAAGGTCGCGCCGGTGCTGAAGCACTTCTACGGCTACAACAACGAGGTCAGCCGCAGCAATACGTCGTCGAACCTGCGTCCGCGGGTGAAGCACGAGTACAGCCAGGCTCCGTTCCGGGCCGCCATCTCGGCGGACGCGGCCACCGGCCTGATGGCGTCGTACAACATGGTCAACGGCCGCCCGACCCATGTCGACCCCGACATCGACGAGGTCGTCCGATCCTGGACCGACAAGACCCTCTACAACGTGAGCGACGCGTGGGGTCCGCGCGCGCTTGTCGAAGCTCAGGGCTACTTCGCCGACCACGATGAGGCGTATGCCGCCCTGCTCAAGGCTGGGCTGGACGAGTTCACCGTCGATGAGAACAACCCCGGGGCGACGATCGAGTTCCTGGAGTCCGCCCTGGACAAGGGCTACCTGACCGTCGCGGACATCGACAACGCGGTGCGGCACGCGCTGTCGATCCGGTTCCGGCTCGGCCAGTTCGACCCCGACGGCGGACCGTACGGCGACATCACCGAGGACGTCCTCAACCAGCCCGCCCACCAGGAACTGAACCGGCAGACCGCAGTCGAGGCGATGGTGCTGCTGGACAACTCAGCCGGCACACTGCCGCTGGACCCGGACGAGACCGATGACATCGCCGTCGTGGGCCCGTTGCACGACACGCTGTTCAGCGACTGGTACGGCGGCCGGATGCCGTACGAGGTGACGCCGCTCGACGGGATCACCGAGCGCCTGGGCGACGACGCCACAGTCACCGGCGTCGAGGCCCTGGACCGCGTGGCGTTCAAGGACGTAGCGACCGGAAGGTACCTGACCGCGACCGGGACGGGCGTCGGCGACGACGTCGTAGCGTCCGACACCTCGCCTACACCCGCTTCCCAGTGGGACGTCAACGACTGGATGGCCGACTACTCGACGTTGCGCAACGTGGGCAACGGCAAGTACCTCACCGGAAACTTCGGGCCGTTCAACACCTCGTCGGACGAGCCGAGCGGCTGGTTCGTCCAGCAGCAGTACCGGCTGGAGGAGCAGGAGGACGGGACCTACCTGATCCAGTACGTGGGCTACGAGACGAACGAAAGCTGGTGGGGTATCCCCGAGCACTACGTCACCGTCGCGGCCGACGGCACGGTCGGAACCGGCTCGAAAGCCGATGCCGCCCGCTTCGAGAAGGAGATCGTGACCAGCGGCGTCGACAGCGCGGTCAGCGCCGCCGACGACGCCGACGCTGCGGTCGTCGTGGTCGGAAGCCAGCCGTTCGTCTATGGCCGGGAGAACCACGACCGGGAGAGCCTGGCACTCGGCACCAGCCAGCAGGAGCTCATCGAGGCAGTCTCGGCTGCCAACCCGAACACGGTCGTCGTCCTGGAGACGAGCTACCCGGTGACCATGGACGCCGAGGCGGGGACGCTGCTGTGGACGACGCACGCGGGCTCGGAGACCGGGCACGCCGTGGCCGACGTGATCTTCGGTGACGCCAACCCGGCAGGGCGGCTGACCCAGACGTGGTACGCCGGCACTGACGACCTTCCGAGCATCCTCGACTACGACATCATCAAGACCGGCATGACCTACATGTACTACGAGGGCGCGCCGCTCTATCCGTTCGGCCACGGTCTGTCGTACAGCACGTTCGAATACTCCAACCTGAGGACCAACGGCAAGGCCGTCGGCGGCAACGGGAAGATCCGCGTCAGCGTCGACGTCACCAACACCGGGGATCTGGCCGGCGACGAGGTCGTACAGCTCTACACGCACCAGCGAGCGTCCCGGGACGAGGTGCCGCGCAAGCAACTTGCAGCGTTCGAGCGGGTGTCTCTCGAGCCGGGCGAGACCAAGACCGTCCGGTTCCAGCTCCGGGCTCCCGACCTGGCGCACTGGGATGTCACCCGCGAGCGGTGGGTCGTGGAAAGGTCCACCTACGACCTGCTCGTCGGCGCGTCGTCGGACGACATCAGGCAACAGACCACGCTGCGCGTGCGCGGCGACCGGATTCCGCCACGCGACCTGTCCAAGCCGACCCGGGCCGAGAACTTCGACGACTACTCCGGCATCAAGCTCGTCGATGAGAGCAAGGAGCGGGGGACGTCGGTCGAGGCCGGGGACGGCGGCTGGGTCAAGTTCGCCGCCACCAAGCTCGGTAACCGGGACCGGACGTTCACCGCACGGGTCGCCAAGGCCGGTGAGGGCGCCGGCGCCATCGAGATCCGGCTCGACGCCCCTGACGGCCGGCTGCTCGGCACCGCAACCGTCGAGAGCACCGGCGACATCTACGCGTACACCACGGCGAGCGCGTCCCTGTCCAGGGCTCCCGGCACGCATGACGTCTACCTCGTGTTCGACGGTGACCTGCGGCTGTCGACCTTCTCGATCGACTGACCCCCGGCGGTCGGTTGACCACGTTCAGTGGGTGGGCCGGCACTTCGC
>CAZMXH010000305.1:0-4711 GCA_964570165.1 uncultured Actinomycetes bacterium | reverse complement strand
GCTCCCGCCGGTCCGGGTTCAGCGCCAGGTCGGCCATCAGCACCCACAGGTCGCGCTCGATGCCGATGAGCAGCCCGTCGAGTTCGCCGCCAGGCTCCGCGTGGGAGCGCGCGAGGCCGATGGCGGCCTGGGCCTCGTCGACAGTCCCGTACGCCCGGACCGCCGGAGCGTTCTTCGGCACCCGGCTGCCGTACAGCAGTCCGGTGGTGCCATCGTCTCCGCGTCGCGTGTAGACCTTCACGACAGCAAGCTTGGCATGTGGACGTATCGTGAAGGTCATGGCCGTCATCGTCGCCGGCGCTCGGACGCCGATCGGGAAACTGCTGGGCGCGCTGTCGGGGTTCTCGGCGGTCGACCTGGGGGCTATCGCGATCTCGGCCGCCGTCGAGCGCGCCGGTATCGCCAAGGATGCCGTGGACTACGTGATCATGGGTCACGTGCTGCAGGCGGGCACAGGCCAGATCACCGCCCGTCAGGCCGCGGTCAAGGCCGGCATCCCGATGACCGTTCCCGCTCTGACGGTCAACAAGGTGTGCCTGTCGGGCATCGACGCGATCGCGCTGGCCGACCAGTTGATCCGCGCCGGCGAGTTCGAGATCGTCGTTGCCGGCGGGATGGAGTCGATGACCAACGCTCCGCACCTGCTGCAGGGCTCGCGGCACGGGTACAGGTACGGGGACGTGACGCTGCTCGACCACATGGCCTATGACGGGCTGCACGACGTGTTCACCGACGTGCCGATGGGTGCGCTCACCGAGCGTGCGGGTACGCCGAGCCGCGAGGAGCAGGACGCGTTCAGCGCGCGGTCCCACCAGCGTGCGGCCGCCGCGTGGAAGAACGGGCTGTTCGATGACGAGGTCGTCCCCGTCGAGATTCCGCAGCGTAAGGGCGACCCGGTGCTGTTCGCGGCCGACGAGGGCATCCGCGCGGACACGACGGTCGAGTCGCTGTCCAGGCTGCCGGCGGCCTTCAGCGAGAACGGGACGATCACCGCTGGGTCCTCGTCCCAGATTTCCGACGGCGCCTGCGCCGTCGTCGTGATGAGCGAAGCCAAGGCCGCAGAGCTGGGGCTGAGCCCGCTGGCCTCGATCGGCGCCCACGGCGTCGTCGCTGGCCCGGACTCCACGCTGCAGAGCCAGCCGACGCGGGCCATCGCTGCCGCCTGCCGCCGGGAGGGGCTCGAGCCCACGGATCTCGATCTCGTCGAGATCAACGAGGCGTTCGCCGCAGTGGGCATCGCCAGCACCCGGGAGCTCGGGCTCGACGAGGAGAAGGTGAACGTCAACGGCGGTGCGATCGCCGTCGGCCACCCGATCGGGATGTCTGGCGCGCGCTTGGTGCTGCACCTCGCACTCGAGTTGCGGCGGCGCGGAGGTGGCGTCGGAGCGGCCGCCCTGTGCGGTGGCGGCGGCCAGGGCGACGCGCTGATCCTCCGGGTGCCGACGACCTGATGCGAGCGGCCGTCCCTGAGCTGATCGGCCGCGCCCAGTCGGGAGATCCGCGCGCCGTTGCTCGGCTGGTCTCCCTGGTGGAGGACGCCGCACCGCAACTGCGCGAGGTGATGGCGGCGCTCGTGCCGCACGCCGGCCACGCCGAGGTGATCGGCGTGACAGGGTCGCCAGGCGTGGGCAAGTCGACGGTAACGTCGGGCCTGGTGTCCGGGTACCGGCGGGCCGGCCGCCGGGTGGGCGTGCTGGCGGTCGATCCGACTTCCCCGTTCTCCGGCGGCGCCCTGCTCGGCGACCGGATCCGGATGCAGGAGCACGCGACCGACCCGGGCGTCTATATCCGCTCTATGGCGACGCGGGGCCACCTCGGGGGGCTCGCGTGGGCGACGCCTCAGGCGCTGCGCGTGCTCGACGCCGCCGGCTGTGACGTCGTGCTCGTCGAGACCGTCGGCGTCGGGCAGTCCGAGGTCGACGTGGCGGCGCTCGCCGACACCACGCTGGTGGTACTGGCACCAGGGCTCGGCGACGGCATCCAGGCGGCGAAGGCGGGGCTGCTGGAGATCGGCGACATCTACGTGGTGAACAAGGCCGACCGCGACGGTGCGGAGGCGCTGGTGCGCGACCTGCGGGGGACGGTCCGGCTGGCCGAGCGCAAGCCGGGGGACTGGCGGCAGCCGATCGTCACCACCGTCGCCACCCGCGGGGAGGGCATCGACGAGTTGGCGGCGGCGATCGCCCGACATCGCGACTGGCTTGACAGCACGGGTGAGCTTGACCGGCGGCGGCACCAGCGCGCGCACGACGAGATCGAGGCGATCGTGATGACGGCGCTGCGGGCCAGGTTCGCCAGCCTCCATCGCAACGCGCGGCTCGACACGCTGGCGGAAAAGGTGCTTGCAGGTGAGCTCGACCCGTACGCTGCAGCTGACGAGGTGATCGCGGCCTTGTGACCCACGGCGCGGCGCGGCGACAGGCGTCCTGCTTTGGGGTAAAAACGAAGAAGGACGTTGTTGTCACGAGAGGACCAGTCCTGTGTTCAAGAAGGTGCTGACCGTGCTGGCCATCGCCTTCGCTGCGTATTACCTCATCACGGACCCCGCGGCGGCGGCAGGCGCGGTTAGCGGTGCAGGTGAGGCCGTCGCCTCGTTGTTCGAGTCGATCATCACGTTCTTCACCGAACTGTTCTAGGCGGCAGGAATGGCGCGCGCTCCCAGGAACCCGTTCGGCGGCCTCGTCGACGGCTTCGTCCGCTGGCTCGACCGGATCGCGGAGGACGGCCTGCTGCGGTTGCTGTGGAGGTGGTCGACCTCCTGGTTCGGCCGGACCCGAGTCACCCGCAAGCTGGTGGCGGGGGAGAACGTGATCGCCCACGTGCTGCACAGCTGGATCGCGTACGTCGTCCCGGTCCTGATCTGCCTCGCCGGAGTGGCGCTAGGGGTGCTGTGGCTACCCCGTGTGTCGGTCGACGCCGCATGGTTCCCGATCGCGGTCGTCATCGGGATCTTGGGTTACGGCTTCTACAAGGTGCTCGCGGTTGCCCGCGACCGTTTCGTCATCACCGACTCGAGGGTGTTCCGGGTCTGGGGCGTGTTCTCGCTCGGTGAGGCGGAGATGGAGATCGTGCGGGTGCTCGACGTCACCGTCAACCGTCCGTGGTACCTGCGCCTCGTGGGCTCCGGCCATCTGGTGCTGGAGAACGCCGCCCAGGAGCAGGGGCTGCGTGAGATCAAGTACATCCCGCGGGCCAACGAGTTGGCGGTGGCGATCCACCGCAGGCGGCGGCAGATGATGGGCCTCATGGGCGACGAGGACTCTGGCACGGAGCCGACCGAGCCGAAGACACCCAGGTCCCAGCACCCCCGCAAGCCCCGTCCGGTCACCGCGCGGCCGCACCGGTAGATTTTCAGCGTGGCAGACCCTCTCGACCTGTCGTTCGACCCGATCGACCGGGCGGCGTCGATCTGGCGCGAGCGGTTCGGCCCATCGGATGCGATGGCCGCCGCGACCTCGGTCATGCGCGTCCAGCAACTGCTGCTCGCTGAGTTCGACCGCATCTGCAAGCCCCACGGAGTGACCTTCGCCAGGTACGAGGCGCTCGTGCTGCTGAGCTTCAGCCGATCCGGCGCGCTGCCCATGGCCAAGATCGGTGAGCGGCTGATGGTGCATCCGACGAGCGCGACCAACACGATCCAACGGCTGGAGGCCGCGGGCTTCGTGACGCGGGAGCCCAACCCGCACGACGGCCGCGGTACGCTGGCGCGCATCACCGATCTTGGGCTCAAGGTCGTGGAGAACGTCACCAAGGAGTTGATGGCCGCCGAGTTCGGGCTCGGATCGCTGGACGGTGCCCAACGGCAGCAACTCTTCGACCTGCTGCGCGACATCCGCATCGCCGCGGGCGACTTCCGTCCCGCGCCCTCATCCGAGCTGTCAGGCCGGACAACTCGCTGACCTGCGCGTTGGCCGGTCGAAGCCCTGACAACTCCCAAAGAGAATCTATCGGCGCGCCCAGGAGTCCGGCAGCCGCGTCAACTCGAGTACGTGCTCTGGGAGCGTCCCGGCGACGACGTCGGCGACCGTCGTGGTCTCCAAGACGTCCCGGAGGCTCGCGCGCACCGCGATCCACACCGTGGTCAGATGCTTGGTCGCGCCAGGATAGGAGGTGTCCTCGGGCGGCCTGCCGCGGACGGCGGCGAGCGGACCCTCGACGGCCCGGATGACATCGGCGAGCCGGATCTTCGCAGGGTCGGTCGCCAACCGGTACCCGCCGCCGGCGCCACGTTCGGACGCCAGCAGGCCCGCCCGCCTGAGGTCGGCGAGGATGCTCTCGCAGAACTTGCCGGGAATGCCCTGGTGCTCGGAGATCTCGCGGCGCGTCGCCGACGCCGGGTGGCGAGTGGCAAGCTCGACGACCGCTCGGACGGCGTAGTCGGCGCGCGCGGTGACGTGCACGGAAAGCAGTCTATGGCTGGGCCGGCGAGAAGCTGTAGGCAGAATTACTAGGACATCCTAGTATTGGTGGCATGGACTCCGCTGGGATTGAGGCCGGCCGCGAGCGCTGGCAGCGCCGCTACGAGGCATCCCGTACCCGGGACGCCGACTTCACCACGCTGTCCGGGCTCGAGGTGGACCCGGTCTACGGCCCACCGCCGGGCGTGGATGACCCTCGGTTCGAGCGCATCGGCTGGCCGGGAGAGTACCCGTACACCCGCGGTCTCTACTCGACCGGCTACCGCGGCCGCACCTGGACGATCCGGCAGTTC
>CAZMXH010000304.1:0-4722 GCA_964570165.1 uncultured Actinomycetes bacterium | reverse complement strand
CTCCGCCAACGACAAGTCAGCGACCCGGTAATCCATGAGAAACCTCCGAAGAGACGGACGAATGGGGACTGAGGCACCTCACGCGCATCTGGCGTGGGCCCCACTCGCCCGGCACGGCCCCTCTGGGCCCGCGGCATCACCTGTGCCGGTCAGCGAACCCTCAAGTTTAGGCGGTTGTGGCGGTGCGGTCCAGGTCCGGCTCCAGATAGATGGTGCTCGCCTCCGGCACCGCGGCCCGGATCCGGCCCTCCGCCGCGTCGATGGCCGCCGCGATCTCGTGCCCCGACCGGTCCCTGCCGACGGCGATCTTCGCAGCAACCAGCAGCGATTCCGGGCCCAGGTAGAGCGTGCGCAAGTGAATCACCCGGTCGATATCGCCGTCACCGGTGAGCGCGCGCACGATCGTGTCCGTCGTCTCCCTACCGGCGCCCTCGCCGACCAGCAGGCTAGACATCTCGACCGCCAGCACGGCGGCGATGATCACGAGCAGCACTCCGATCGCGGCCGTCCCGCCAGCGTCCCAGTAGGCGTTGCCCGTCAGCAACGATGCCCCGACACCGATCAACGCGAACACCAGGCCGAGCAGCGCCCCGAGGTCCTCCAGCAGGACCACCGGGAGCTCGGGGGCCTTGGCCCGCCGGACGAACTGCACCCAGTCCCTGCCCTCGCGGACCCGGTTCGACTCCTGGACGGCGGTCCGGAACGACAGCGACTCCATCACGATGGCGGCGAGCAGCACCACGATCGGAACCCACCACCAGCGGCTCTCGAGCAACTCGTTCGGATGGCCTTCCCGGATCTCCGTGTACTTGTGGTAGGCCTCCCAGAGCGCGAACAGCCCGCCGACGCTGAACAGCACGATCGCGACCACGAACGCGTACAGGTACCGCACCCGGCCGTAGCCGAACGGGTGCTCGGGCGTGGCCTTGCGCCGCGCGCGCTGGCCGCCGAGGAGCAGCAGCCCCTGGTTGCTGGCATCGGCCACCGAGTGGATCGACTCGGCCAGCATCGAGGAGGCCCCGGTCAGCAGCCAGGCCAGGAACTTGGTCACGGCGATCCCGAGGTTGGCCAGCAACGCAGCGACGACCGCCTTGGTCCCACCACTGGATGCCATCTCCTACCGCCCTCCGCGATTCCGCAGCCGCCGCGTTAGCCTGCCACGGCCGTGCCGGGTGCGCCTGCCTCCACGCCGGGCGCCGCGACGAACGCGGTGCCTTGCCCGTCCAGTGTCGCCCGCTCCGTGGCTGGGACGAACGCCGCCCTGCCACGGCCGAGTGGCACCTGCGCTCCGTTCGCGACCAGTCCGGCTTCCCCCTCGGTCACAAGCACGACGCGCGGCCCGCCGCCGGGCAGTTGCACGGCACCGTCGAGCGTCAGCCGGAACAGCTGGAACTCCCCTACCGGTGCGGCGAACACCTCGATGCCCGGCCCCGCCTCGACTGGCGCGACCAGCGGGCTCGCGGCAACGTCGTAGCGCAGGATCCGGAGCACACCCTCGGTGTCGACATGCTTGTCGGTCAGTCCGGCGCGCAACGTGTTGTCCGAGCTAGCCTGCACCTCCACCGCGACGCCCCGCAGGTACGCATGCGGCATACCGGCCGGTGTGAAGGCGGCCGCGCCGGACGGCAGCCGTACGTGCCGCAGCAGCAACGCCAGCAGGATCCCCCGGTCGCCGGGATA
This sequence comes from uncultured Actinomycetes bacterium, assembly GCA_964570165.1. Classification (GTDB taxonomy): domain Bacteria; phylum Actinomycetota; class Actinomycetes; order Jiangellales; family Jiangellaceae; genus JBMCTR01. Next base: position 3,042 of record CAZMXH010000304.1, on the reverse strand, counting down.
CAGCTCCGCTAGCCGGGTGACCAGGGGCGGGAGCGGCCCGCGTGCGGAACGCGCCGCGTCCACGACGAGCCGGACGGTGCGATCGGCCTCGGCCGCCGGCAGCAGAAGCCAGCGCCGCACGAGCGCCTCCAGCCCGTCCCGACGGTCTCGGAGCAGGGCGGCGGCCTCGGCGAGCGAGGGGACGGCGAGCCCGTCGAGCAGGTCCGCCGTCTCGCGCGGATCGCGGAACCCGAGCAGCGCCTCGAACTCGGTGAGCGCCACGACCATCTCCGGCTTGGGCGAGCGATCACGGTACGACCTGGTGGGCGCGTCGCGTGGGACTCCGGCGGACTCCTCGGCGTCGTACCCGGCGCGGGCCTGCTCCGCGGTGGGGTGCGCCTGGATGGACAGCGGCCGCTCCACCGCCAGGATCTTCAGCAGGTACGGCAACCGCGGGCCGAACCGGCGCAGCGTCTCCGGGCCAAGGGTGGCTTCCGGGTCCTTGCCGATGTGCTCCGTCAGGCTCACCGTGCTCCCGTCCAGCACCACACGCGAGGGCGCCGCCGGGTGGGCGCCGACCCACAGTTCGGCCTGCGGCTCCCCGGTCGCGGGCAGCCCGAGCAGGTCGGGCAGGACAGTCGTCGAGCCCCACGGGTAGGTCTGGACGGGGTTGTCGAGTAGCACCGCCACGGCAGGAGCCTACGGTGCAGTGTTCCTGCTCGGTGCCGGCCGGCCGAGCCCCAGGGCCAGGTAGGCGGCCACGAACCGGCCGGTCGCCAGCAGGGTGGCGAACCGCCCGACGTCGGGCCCTTCGGCGGCGCGCACGGTGTGGATCCGGACAGAGCCTTTCTCCGCGGCGGCCAGCACCCGCTCGCGCGCCCGCCGGAGCGGCGGGGTGTCGGCGCCGTCGTCGAGAATGAGCAGCGCCGGGCGGGGCGGGCGGATCTCGTCCTCGAACGGGTCTGCGAACACGTTGACCTCCGGCGCCTCAGCGAGCAGCGGCGCGATCTGCTGATCGTTCCCGGCGATCGCCGCGCGTCCGCTGGCCGCGCGTAGCTCCTCCGCGACCCGGCGGGCGGCACGTGCGGCCAGGACCGAGCCGCCGTACACCACGGGAAGGTCGTCGCCCAGGGAGAGCGCGATCTCCTTTGCCGGATTCTGGTCGACCGGCGTATTCGCCCCGCAGCGCACGGCCACGTCGTCCAGCGCCGCGGCGACCGGCTCCGCCTCCACCTCGGGTCCCAGTCCGAGCGCGTGCAACGCCCGCAGGACCGGAACGGCGAGCGCGGTAGCGTCCTCGCTGCCGGCGGGCAGCAGCCTCGTCGCGCGGCTGTACGCCGCGGCGGCGACCGGCGAGTCGACCGGGGCCGCCACCAGCAGCGAACACCCGCGACGCACCGCCTCGCTGACGGTGACCAGCGCCTCCTCCTCGTCGCCGTGGATCGACATCACCACGACAAGATCCAACGGACCGGCCCACCCGGGAAGGCCAGGGTGCGGCCAGGCCACGAACGGCACCGGGCACACGGGCTCCAGGACTGCGCGGAACAGCCGCCCGTCGGACCCGCCCGCGATCACCGCCCGCGGCCGATCTTCCGGCCGGATCTCGGCGATCGCCTCGTCGGCGGCGTTGTTCGCCCGCCGCACTTCCGCGCCCCAGCCGGCGATCTCTCGCAGCGCCGGATCGATCCTCGCGAGAGACTGCGGGTCGTCGAGCACGCCGTCGAAAAACATGCTGCCCAGCCTTTCACCGCTGGTCCGGCGCGCGGGCCTCGTCCACAAGCAGGATCGGGATGTTTTCGCGCACCGGATAGGCCAGCCCGCATCCCGTACAGACCAGCTCGCTGGCCGCGTCCTCGGCGCGGAGCGGCGACCGGCACGCCGGGCACGCGAGCACGTCAAGTAGCTGCGGGTCGAGGTCCATCGGTGATCGCTCCCTCACATTGATCTCGTGCCAATCCACAATGGCGGACGCTGTGGATTGGCTCAAGATCGGACGATGGCGAGGACATCGTCGCGGATCCGCTCCATGGTCGGACGGTCCACCGCCTCGATGTTCAGCCGAAGCAGCGGTTCGGTGTTGGACGGCCGCAGGTTGAACTGCCACATCGGCTCGCCGGGATGCTCGACTGTCAGCCCGTCCAGACGGTCGATTGTCACGCCGGGGCGCCCGGCGAACGCGGCCTCTACCGCGGCGGTGGCGGCCTCCTGGTCGTCGACGGTGCTGTTGATCTCTCCCGAGCCTACGTACCGCTGGTACGGCGAGAGCAGCTCGGACAGCTTGGTCCCGGCGGGAGAGCGGCCCAGGGCCGCGAGCGTATGCAGCGCGGCCAGCATGCCGGAGTCGGCCCGCCAGAAGTCGCGGAAGTAGTAGTGCGCGGAGTGCTCGCCGCCGAACACGGCCCCGGTCTCGGCCATGGTCTGCTTGATGAACGAGTGCCCGACCCTCGTCCGTACCGGCTCCCCGCCGTGCTCGCGGACGACCTCTGGGACCGCGCGCGACGTGATCAGGTTGTGCACGATGCGCGAACCGGGTACCCGGGCCAACTCCCGCACCGCGATCAGGGCGGTGAGCGCCGACGGGCTGACCGACTCGCCCCGCTCGTCGATCACCCAACAGCGATCGGCGTCCCCATCGAAGGCCAGCCCGAGGTCGGCGCCGCGATCGATTACCCCCGCCTGCGCGTCGCGCAGGTTCTCCGGCTCGATCGGGTTCGCCTCGTGGTTCGGGAACGTCCCGTCGAGCTCGAAGTACAGCGGCACGACGGTCAGTTCCGGCACGTCGAGCACCGCGGGAACGGTGTGGCCCGCCATGCCGTTCCCGGCGTCCACGACGACGGTCAGCGGCCGGATGCCGTCCAGCGGGACCAGCTTCCGCAGGTACGCCGCGTAGTCGGCCAGCAGGTCCCGGTGCTCGACTGTGCCCCTTCTCCCCCTCCGTGACTTGTCAGGGCCGGCCGCCGCGCCGGTGCTGGCCGTTGAGTCGTCCGGCCTGACAAGTCCGAGGGTGGCCTCGGCGGAGGCACGGATCTCGGCGAGCCCAGTGTCCTGGCCGACCGGCGC
>CAZMXH010000303.1:0-4759 GCA_964570165.1 uncultured Actinomycetes bacterium | reverse complement strand
AGGTCCAGGACGGAACGTGGGCCGCGGGCTTCATCGCCGACCAGGACGCCGGCGCCCCCGAGTTCAAGCGGCTGCGGGCGGAGGCCGAGCGGCATCCGATCGAGCAGGTCGGCCGCGAGCTCCGCAAGCTCATGCCCTGGGTCGAGAGCATGGACGACGATTACACCGAGGGGACGGCCGCCCGCTAGCGAAGCGATCGCTTGATCGTGGTTTGACCAGCGATAGACTGGTGTCGGCCGGGGTGCCCGACCAGGGCTGAGAGCAGACCCGCCGAACCTGATCCGGATCATGCCGGCGCAGGGAGCCGATGCCAGTGACCTACTCGCCAATCCATCCAGGCGGTCCAAGCATGCTTCCTGCCCCGTGCGGGAAGGAGCGCTGCCCGTGACTCCAACCGTCCTCTCCGTCGCTGGCTCCGATCCGTCGGGCGGGGCAGGGATCCAGGCGGACCTCAAGACGTTCTCGGCGCTCGGCGCGTACGGCGCGGCGGCGATCACCGCCCTGACCGCCCAGAACACGAGAGGCGTCACCGGCGTGTTTCCTGTGCCGGGCGACTTCGTCACCGACCAGCTCGAAGCGCTGTTCACCGATCTGGACGTCCGCGCCATGAAGACCGGCATGCTTGGCGGCCCCGACGTCGTCGAGGCCGTCGCCGCGAGCGTCGCCAAGCACGGCATCACGAACCTCGTGGTCGACCCAGTGATGGTGGCCGCGTCCGGGGACCGGCTGGTCAGTGACGACACGGTGGCCGCGATCCGCGACCGGCTGCTTCCGGCCGCGACGCTCGTCACTCCCAACCTGCCCGAAGCCGCCACGCTGCTCGGCTGGGACGCCGTGACGCCAGAGACCATGGCGAAGGCGGCGGACGGCATCCGAGCGCTGGGTGCGGACGCCGTGCTGGTCAAGGCGGGCCACGCCGACGGCCCGGAGGCCGTGGACGTGCTGGTCGACGCCGACGGTACGCGGGACTACCGCGCCCCGAGGGTGGACACCCGCAACACGCACGGCACCGGTTGCACGCTGTCCGCCGCGATCGCCGCCCGGCTAGCGCAGGGCGCGCCGTTGCGGGAGGCGGTCGACGTCGGCAAGCGGTACGTGACCGTGGCGTTGCAGACGGCCGACACGCTCCGTATCGGACACGGCGCCGGGCCGGTGCACCACTTCCACTCGTGGTGGGAGGCGAGCCCATGAGCTGGTCTGATGCCGCATGGCGACATGTCGGCCGCACGTTCGAGGCCATCGTGGCCCATCCGTTCGTCAGCAACCTGCGCAGCGGCACGCTGGACCGCGAGGTGTTTCTGCGGTACCTCCTCGACGATGCGCGGTACCTGGACGGCTACGCGCGGGCGCTAGCGATGACCGCTCCGCGCCTGCCGACGACGCACGACGTCGCGGTGTTGGCGCGCTCGGCGGCCGGTGCGGTGGACGCCGAGCGCGTGCTGCACACCCGCCTGCTGGCCGAGCACGGCATCGACGCCGACACCCCGGGCGATCCGACGCCCACCTGCCGGCTGTACGTCTCCTCGCTGCTCGCCGACGCCGCGACCGAGCCGGTCGAGGTGGCGGTCGGCGGAGTGCTGCCGTGCTTCCGGGTCTACGCGGAGGTGGGGGCCGCCATCGCGGCGGGCACCGACGGCGACCACCCGTACGCTCCCTGGATCGAGATGTACGCCGACCCCGAGTTCGCCGCCGTCGTGAAGGAGGTCGAAGCCCTCGCCGACCGTCTCGCCGAGCGGGCCGCCGAAGGAACCCCCGACCGGATGTTCGCGGCCTACGAGCGCAGCACCCGGCTAGAGTGGATGTTCTGGGATGCGTCCTGGCGCGGTGAGCGCTGGCCGGAGGTGTAGCGGCTACACTCCGTACGTCCCCGGGCAACGGTGCTCGCCGACCGACCGTCACCACGAGACCCGAAGAGGGTGTACCCAACGTGAGCAAGCCCGTCGTCCTGATCGCTGAGGAGCTGTCACCAGCAACCGTCGAGGCGCTCGGCCCCGACTATGAGATCCGCTACTGCGACGGAGCCGACCGAGAGTCGCTGCTCGCGGCCGTTGGCGAGGCCGAGGCCTTGCTGATCCGCAGCGCTACGAAGGTGGACTCGACTGTGATCGCCGCGGCGCCGCGACTGAAGGTCGTCGCCCGGGCGGGCGTCGGACTGGACAACGTGGACGTCAAGGCGGCCACCCAGGCAGGCGTGATGGTGGTCAACGCGCCGACATCGAACATCCTCAGCGCCGCCGAGTTGACCGTCGGCTTGCTGCTGGCCTGCGCCCGCAACATCGCATCGGCCAACGCGTCGCTCAAGAGCGGTGAGTGGAAGCGCAGCAAGTACTCCGGAGTCGAGCTGTACGAGAAGACCGTGGGCATCGTGGGCCTCGGCCGGGTCGGCGTGCTGGTTGCCCAGCGGTTGGCGGCGTTCGGCATGCAGGTGATCGCCTACGATCCGTACGTGCCCGCGCCTCGAGCGGCTCACCTGGGAGTCCGCAGCGTGTCGCTGGACGAGTTGCTCGCCGAGAGCGACTTCATCTCGATCCACCTGCCGAAGACGCCCGAGACCGTCGGTCTGATCGGCGAGCAGGCGCTGCACAAGGTCAAGCCGACCGTGCGGATCATCAACGCCGCGCGCGGCGGAATCGTCGACGAACACGCGCTCGCCTTGGCGCTCAAGGAGGGCCGCGTGGCCGGGGCGGGCATCGACGTCTTCGCCTCCGAGCCGTGCACCGACTCGCCGCTGTTCGAGTTCGACTCCGTCGTGGTGACGCCGCACCTCGGCGCCTCGACCGCGGAGGCGCAGGAGAAGGCCGGCGTAGCGGTAGCCCGGTCGGTGCGGCTCGCGCTGGCCGACGAGTTGGTGCCCGACGCCGTCAACGTCAAGGGCGGCGCGATCGCCGAGGACGTCCGTCCCGGCATCCCGCTCGCCGAGAAGCTGGGCCGTATCTTCACCGCGCTCGCGGGCGGTGCCGCCGCTCAACTCGACGTCGAGGTTCGCGGCGAGATCGCCGAGCACGATGTGAAGATCCTGGAGCTCGCGGCCCTGAAGGGCGTGTTCACCGACGTGGTGGAAGACCCTGTGACGTACGTCAACGCGCCGGTGATCGCCGCCGATCGCGGGGTCGAGGTACGACTGATCACCGAGGATGAGTCGCCGGACTTCCGGAACCTGGTCACCGTCCGCGGGGTGTTGACCGACGGCCGGGTGCTGTCGGTGTCCGGCACGCTGTTCGGCACCAAGCACGTAGAGAAGCTGGTCGAAGTACTCGGCTACGACATCGAGATAGAGCCGAGCGAGCACATGGCGTTCTGGCGCTACCAGGACCGTCCGGGCGTGGTGGGAACGGTGGGCCGGCTACTCGGCGAGGCCGGCGTCAACATCGCGGCGATGCAGGTCAGCCGGGACACCAAGGGTGGTCACGCCCTCGTCGGCATGACCGTCGACCAGGCCGTGCCGCCGGACGTGATGGACGAGATCATCAGCTCCATCGGCGCGGAGTGGGGCCGCACGGTCGACCTCGATGGCCGCCAGGCCTGAGCCGGTCGGCCGGATCACGTCTCGACATACGAGACGCAGGTCTGTGCCCCGAGACACTTGGACGTCCTAGGAGTATCGTCGGGCCCTGTCATGTCGTGGACGGTACGCATTCTTAGCCGCCGCGACGGGGTCCGGTAGGTCGGCGCCCCGTCGCGGAGTCGCTGCGTAGCCACGCCGGCCGGATCCATCCATGTCCTTGGAAATCCTCGGACCTCTGACGTGACGAGCGCCGCCCGCGATCCGGGCACTGCCGACGGCCCCGCTCCCGCCTACGAGCGCCCAGAGCAGGACGGTCGGTGCTGCTCGTCGGTCCGCACCCACGGATCGTCCTAGCACGGAGAACGAACGCACGATGACTGACACAGAACGCAACGCGCAGCACGCCCTGCAGGAGGCCATGGACCGCCGGGACAACGGCGGCGAGGCCGGACACTGACGCGGGCGTTCGCTTGGCTGAGCGAGGCGGGGACCGCATCCACCCGGCGGGGTGCGGCCCCCGCGTCCGGATGGTGGGATGTCACCGCGCCATGCCGTGGCCGCAAATACGGTGACCTCCATGACACGCAGCATCAACCTGGCCGTGATCCCTGGCGACGGCATCGGGCCCGAGGTGGTAGGCGAGGGGCTGAAGGTGCTCGACGCGGTCCTGGCCGGCTCCGACACCAAGGTCGAGAAGACGACATACGATCTGGGCGCACGCCGATGGCACGCGACGGGCGAGACACTGCCCGACTCCGTGCTGGCCGAGTTGCGGGAGCACGATGCCATCCTGCTCGGCGCGGTAGGCGACCCCGGAGTACCCAGCGGGGTCCTGGAACGCGGGCTGTTGCTGCGGCTGCGGTTCGAGCTCGACCACTTCGTCAACCTGCGCCCGGCACGGCTGTTCCCCGGCGTGGTGACGCCGCTGCGCGACCCGGGCGAGGTGAACTTCGTCGTGGTGCGGGAGGGCACCGAGGGGCCGTACGTGGGCAACGGGGGAGTGGTGCGGGTGGACACACCGCACGAGATAGCCACCGAGGTGAGCGTGAACACCGCGTACGGTGTGGAGCGAGTGGTGCGCGACGCGTTCGCCCGGGCCGCCGCCCGGCCGCGGCGCAAGCTCACCTACGTGCACAAGCACAACGTGCTGGTACACGCGGGGCACCTGTGGCGCCGTACCGTCGAGCGGGTCGCGGCGGAGCATCCGGACGTGACCGTCGACTACCTGCATGTGGACGCGGCAACGATTTTCCT
>CAZMXH010000302.1:0-4766 GCA_964570165.1 uncultured Actinomycetes bacterium | reverse complement strand
CGACTGGTCGCCGTGCGGCCGTTCCGATCTGCTCGCGACAACTGGCACGGCCGGCGATTGCGATCCACGGAGTTCCGTGCTGCTTAGCGGCGCGCATCCGCTCGTCACCGACCTACCGCTGCGGATTTGCAGTGACGCCCACCGCATCATTCGCGATATCCGGAGGTGGAGACGGAGCTGCGTCAGGCGAGAGTCGAGCGTTAGATAGGTGGCGCGCCGCCGGGTCGCATGCGGCGTCGGAACGGTCAGCGTGATCGACGAGAGCATCCACACGATCCCCGACCCGCAGTTCAGCTGCTCCATCCGCGCGCCCGGATTGGCATAAGAACAACCGCCTCACGGAGTCCGTCTACCGGAGAGCTTACCGAGGAAGCGTGTAGCGAGAGGACACGACAAGCATCGACGGTGCTTCCGTGGGGTAGAAGCTTAGGGGCGCGATACGGGCCAATCTACGTGGTGATTTCACCTAAGCCCGAACGTTCGACTTATTGTCGGGCTATCGCTTTGGTGGCGTGCAGGGCGGATTCAACTGGTCGTCGCAACACCTCGATGATGGAGGTGTTGATGGGCAGGCCAGCTGGGTGGATGAAGGAGTTGACGGGAAGGGCTCCGATGAGGTCGCCGGGGAAGCCGTCGCTTCGTCGAGACGTGGAGCGCCGGTTCTGGCGAGAGATCCGGAAGGGGCTGACCAGCGAGAACGCTGCGATCGCTGTTGGCGTGTCGCAAGCGGCCGGCACCCGTTGGTTCCGAGATCGTGGCGGCATGCCCACGTACATGCGGATCCCACTGTCGCGCCGTTACTTGTCTTTTGAGGAACGCGAAGAGATCGCCCTGTTGAAGGCCCAGGGTGCTGGTGTTCGGGCGATCGCGCGCCATGTCGGTCGCGACCCGTCGACCGTCTCCCGCGAACTGCGCCGCAACGCCGCCACACGGTGCGGGAAGCTGGAGTATCGAGCCTCGGTGGCGCAGTGGAAGGCCGAACTGCTTGCCCGGCGCCCCAAGACAGCCAAGCTTGTTGCTCAGGACCGACTGCGGGATTACGTCCAAGAACGACTCTGCGGCCGGGTCCGGCGTCCGGACGGGTCACCAGTGGCAGGACCGGAAACGGCGCCGTGGAAAGGGCGGAACAAGCCGCGTCGCCAAGACCGCCGATGGGCGACGGCCTGGAGCCCGGAGCAGATCTCGAACCGTCTCAAACTCGACTTCCCCGATGATGAGTCCATGCGCATCTCGCACGAGGCCATCTACCAGGCGCTCTACGTGCAGAGCCGAGGCGCGCTCAAGCGCGAACTGGTCGCCTGCCTGCGCACCGGACGTGCGTTACGGGTTCCACGGGCCCGGTCTCGCCAACGGCCAGGCGGTCATGTCACTGCCGAGGTGATGATCAGCGAACGGCCGGCAGAGGCTGAGGACCGCGCAATTCCCGGTCATTGGGAAGGCGACCTGATCATCGGTGCCGATCGGTCCGCGATCGGCACCTTAGTGGAACGCACCACGAGGTTCACCATGCTGATCCAGCTGCCGCGGATGCAGGGATGGGGTGTTGAGCTTCGCGTGAAGAACGGGCCAGCGCTGGCTGGTTACGGAGCTGAGGCGATGCGAGTAGCACTGACCACGCAGATGACCACCCTGCCCGAGCAGCTGCGCCGCACGCTGACCTGGGACCGCGGCAAAGAGCTCGCGCAACACGCCCAATTCAAGATCGACACTGGGATCGCCGTCTACTTCGCCGACCCGCACAGCCCCTGGCAGCGCGGCAGCAACGAGAACACCAACGGTCTGCTGCGCCAGTACTTCCCCAAAGGCACCGACCTGTCACGGTGGAGCGCCGAGGAGCTCCACGCCGTCGCGGCCACACTCAACTCAAGACCACGAAAGACACTCGATTGGAAGACACCCGCCGAAGCGCTCGATCACCAGCTAACCTCGCTTCAAGCCGGTGTTGCGTCCACCGGTTGAGTCTGGTCTGGGAGCCGGCGTCGGTGTGATGGATCAGCCCGGTCAGGTCGGTGATCCCTTCCTGCTCACGGGTGAAGATCGACATCTCCAGGGCGTCCAGGACCAGCTGGGTCTGCATGGTGGTGGCGGCCTTCCAGCCCACGATGCGGCGGGAGAACGCGTCGATCACGAACGCCACATACACCACCCCGGCCCAGGTAGCCACGCAGGTGAAGTCCGCGACCCACAACTGGTTGGGCTTGAAGGGTGAGAAGTTCCGATCGACCAGGTCAGCTGGCCGGTCGGCGCGCTCGTCGGCGATAGTGGTGCGGCGTGGCTTGCCGCGGCGGACACCGGCGATGCCGAGCTCGCGCATCAGCCGCTCAACGGTGCAGCGGGCCACTTCGACGCCCTCACCGCGGAGCACGATCCAAATCTTCCGCGCCCCGAAGACCCGGTGGTTGGCCTTCCACACCCGCAGGATCTCGACCTTGAGCCGCTCATCCCGTAGCCGCCTGGCCGACGGCGCCCTACGCCGGGCGGCGTAATAGGTGGACGGGGCGATCACACAGCCGTGCTCGGTCAGCACGCGGCAGATCGGCTCGACCCCGAACACCTCACGATGCTCGTCGATGAACCTCACGAGAACTTCTGTGGGCGGTCGAGCTCCGCGATGCTCCTATGTCAAGCGACGCCGTTCTTAGGCGGCGAGGGCGGCCTGCCTGGGTGCCTGGGAGGTGGCGTGTTGGTCGGCGCGCAGGGCGCTGAAGACAGCGTCGGACAGGCGGCGGCGGAGCAGGCGCAAAGCGGCGGTGGTGTCCTTGCCGCGGGAGCGTTGCTTGTCCAGGTACGCCTGTCCGGGGCCGATGCCGCGGGTCTGAGTCACCGCGATCATGTGTAGGGCGCAGTTCATGGCGCGGTTGCCACCGCGGTTGAGCCGGACCTTGCCGTTGCTGGCGCCGGACCACACCGGGATTGGTGCGGTGCCGGTGAACCGGGCGAAGGCATCCTTGTCACGGAACCGGTGCACTCCTGCGGTCTCGCCGATGATCACTGCGGCGGACAGCACGCCGCAGCCGGGGATGGCCAGCAGGCTCGGCGCCAGGGCCCGAACGAGGTTGCGAAGTTCGGCCTCGAGCGAGTTGATCTGGTGGTTGAGCTCGCCGCACCTGGTGAGCAGGTTCCGGGCGAGGAGGGCCACCACGCCATCGAACCGATCCAGTTTCCCGCGGAGCCTAACGACCACACAGTGGCGCTTCAGCCCTCGGGAAGGAATGACCAAGTCGGGGTCGAGTTCGTGCAGGTACCAGCGGATCTGCGAAGCGATCCGGGTGCGCTGAACGACCAGGTCATGCCGGTGATCGGACAGCAGCTTGACCTCACGCGCCGGCCCGTCCAGTTCCGCAACCGGCAAGTCGGGATGACGTAGTGCGGCCACCGCTACGGCCTCGGCGTCGATCGGATCGGACTTGCCCGGCTCGCGGGCGGCGCGACGTGCCCCGGCCATCAGCCTGGTCGGCACCCGGACCATCCGGCAGCCCGCGGCCAGCAGGTCGGTCTCCAAACGCCGGGTCAGATGGCGGCAGTCCTCTAACGCGAAGGTGACCTGGTCGAACTGGGCGGACCAGCGCACCAGCTCCAGATGACCCTCGCTGTTGGTGCGTACGGTCTTCACACCCAGACGCCGGCCGACCTCGTCGACCGCGACCACGGTGTGTGTGCGCTTGTGGGAATCGATGCCGATTATCGCCATGCCGTAGGAACTCCTCCCGCTCGATTGGGCTATGGGACTCCCGGAGCGCACGGAGGCGGGCACGCCTCAATCGAGCACGACGGCAGGCTCCTATCAAGCCACGCCCCCGCGCGTCCTGGAAGCCCGGCGAAGCCGCACATCGGGGACAAGCCATCGACCTACCCAGGCAGCGAAGAAACGAGCGAACCCCGCCAGGCGCCACTCAGGATGGCATTGACGCGAAGAAAGCCGACGCCGACTTCAAGATCTCATTCGCGCGGCGCAGCTCGGCGTTCTCCCGCTTCAACCGCTTGATCTCAGCGTGCTCCTCACTAGTCAACCCCGGCCGCTGCCCGGCGTCGATCTCAGCCTGGCGCACCCATTTACGCAGCGTCTCAGTCGACCCGATGCCCAGCTTCTGCGCCACCGCGGTCATCGCCGCCCACGGCGACGGATACTCCGGCGTCACCTCCGCAACCATCCGCACCGCGCGCTCCCGCAACTCCCGCGGGTAGTTGTTCGTCCGACGTGGCATGACTCCATCCTCCTCAAGAGATGGAGCCTCCGGACTCACCGGGGCGACTCAATCGCCGAACTACAGGCGCTGCTGGACCGGTTCGTCGCCGACTACAACCACCAGCGGCCGCACCGGTCCCTGCCACAGCGGGCCACCCCGGCCACGATCTACACCAGCCGACCCAAAGCCACCCCCGGCGACCGCAGCGACGACACCCACGACCGCGTCCGCCGCGACCGCGTCGACAAAGCCGGCAAGATCACCCTGCGCTACCAAGGACGCCTCTACCACATCGGCATCGGCCGAACCCACACCCGAACCCACGTCATCGTCCTGGTCCAGCACCGCGACATCCGCATCATCAACGCCGCCACCGGCCAACTCCCACGAGAACTCGTCCTCGACCCCACCAAGCGCTACCAGCCCACCGCACGCCCACCCGGACCGACCCGCCGCTGAACCCAAAGACGGCCGAACCCACCACTATTGGGTTCGGCCGTCCGGGATATCTTGAGACATCACACTGGTCGGGCTGGCGGGATTTGAACCCACGACCCCTTGACCCCCAGTCAAGTGCGC
>CAZMXH010000301.1:0-4768 GCA_964570165.1 uncultured Actinomycetes bacterium | reverse complement strand
ATCGTGATCGAACCAACAACCTCCGCTACAAGCCGAGGATTGCGATGGCCACCCGAAAGTCGATGATCAAGCCTGTGGCATCGACCAGGGTCGTCACCAGCGGGGCGGAGACGACGGCGGGATCGATTCCGGCGCGGCGGGCGAGCAGCGGCATGGTCGCGCCGATGATCGCCGCCCAGGTACACACCGCGAGCAGCGCAACGCCTACCGCCACGGCTAGCCCGAAGTTGACAGACTCTAGGAAGTACCCCGCGATCCCCGCAATGATCATGGCGGCGGTGGCGAGCATCAGGCCGATCAGCAACCCGACCCGGCACTCCCGCCACGCGACCCGGAGCACGTCCGTCGTGCGAACCTCGCCGACCGCCAGGGCCCGCACGGCAGCCGTAGCGGCCTGCGCGCCCACATTGCCCCCGGTGCCGATCAGCAGCGGTATGAAGAACGCAACCGCCGCATTGCCCTCCAGCGTCCCTTCGAAAGCGGCGAGGACGCTTACGGTCAGCGCGGAGGCACCAACAAGCAGCAGCAACCAGACCACCCGGGCGCGCGCGAGTCGCGGCACGCTCGCGGCCATGTAGTGCACGGTCAGCGGCTCGGCCGCCGACTGCAGGGCAATGTCCTCGGTGTCCGCCGCTTCGATCAACTCGAACGCGTCGTCAAAGGTCAGCAGCCCGACCACGCGGTGTTCGCTGTCCACCACGACGAGAGCGAGCAGGTTGGCTTCCTGCATCAGCCGGGCGGCAGCCTCCGCGTCGTCGGTGGCGTGCACGTAGTGCGCGTCCCTTCTCGCCAGGTCGGCAACGGTCTCCGTGGGCGCGGCGAGAACCAGGTCCCGGAGGTCGACGACGCCGATCAGACGTCTCCTGTCGTCGGCGACGGGAAGGGTATAGATGGTCTCCGCAGTGCTGCCCTTCGCCCGGACCGCGGCCAGCGCCTCGTCGGCGGTGAGGTTCTGGCGCACCACCACGACCTCCGGGCTCATGATCCGGCCAACCGAGCCCTCGGGATAGCCGAGCAACTCCGCGGTCATCGCGCGCTCGCGAGGGCTGAGTCCGGCGAGCACCCGCTGGGCGAACTTCGCAGGTGCCTCGCCGAGCAGCCGGGCCCTGTTGTCCGGGTCCATCGCCTCGACGAGTTCGCGGAACGCCCGATCTCGCAGGCCGGTCAGCACATTCTGCTGGCTGTCGGGATCGAGCTCCTCGAAGACCTCGATGGCTCGGTCCTTGTCGAGCAGCCGGAACAGCAGAACAGCGGTGACGTCGTCGGAACGGCGGATCTCGTCGGCTACCTCGTGGGGATGGTGATCGGCGAGCCAGCGCTGCATCCCGGCGACATCGTTGCGCTCGCGCATCTCGCGCAGCTCGTCGGCTCCCACTGGCCCTCCTTCGATGGTGTCAGTGCGCATGAGTGATCTCCCAACAGAACGCACCCACACCCGCGCCCCGGTGCCTGCAAGCCGGTTCTTACCAGGATCGGCGCCGCTCCGGGTGCCCGAGTGAGGATGAGGCGGATACAGCGGCACGAAGACGGATCGATCTATGATCGTCTCCGGGTTCGTTCACCGGCGAGACCGATGATCGACTCGACACCGTCATCACCTCCTCCTCAGGCACCGCGGACATGAAACGGGCCTCCCATCAGGGAGGCCCTCGCGGCAGCGCGCAGGCAGCAGGCCAGCACGTTCCCCACGTCGGAGCTTCGGCACTGCGCGTCTAGGCGACCGTCGCCGGTCTACATTAAGCCGAGCCTTGATTCGACCCGGCCTGTTCAACCCATCGGGGTCTCTCGACCTTCCTGGGCAGCAGACACATACACGCGCAGGAGCCTCACCTAACGGGACACCTGTTTGGTTGTGCGCCTACCAACATACTTCCGGTCACTGTCGCGGTCAAGCATGATCAACATCAGGCGGGGGTGTCAGAACATGGCAAAGCGGGCATCCCTATGACGATGAGTCACGGAACTGAGCCGAGGACATTCTGGGAACGCCGACTGAGCAGTGACTGGAGCGAGGCGGGCGTCGGGTACCACGCGCTGGGGCGAGCCTTCAACTCGTGGATGTATCGCATCCGGGAGGAGGTCTTCGAGCGCGAGGTTTCTCGCCTGGGCCTGGATCTCCAAGCGGCCGACGTGCTCGACGTGGGCTCGGGTACCGGCCGTTACATTCGCTGCTGGCAGTGGATGGGCGCGCGATCGATCACGGGCTGCGACCTTACCGAAGCGGCGGTCCAGCGGCTGCGGGAGCGGTTCCCCGACGTCCGATTCGTGCGCGCCGACATCGGGGCACCTGACGGCTCCCTCCAGCCGGCTTCCTACGACGCGGTGTCCTGCATGGACGTGCTGTTCCACATCATCGACGACACGCATTACCGGCGCGCGCTGCACGCTCTCTCCCACGTGCTCCGGCCGGGAGGGACGCTCATCCTGACCGAGAACTTCCTGCGGCGCGAGGAGGAACGCGGTGAGCACCAGGTGAACCGCACCCTCGACTCGATCACCGAGGGCCTGGTCGATGCCGGCTTCCGCATCGAGCGTCGAGTGCCGATGCTGGTGGCGATGAACGCCCAGGTCGATGCCCCGTTCGTGTGGCGCAAGATGTGGGGCGGCGTCCTGCGCGCGGCCACCGTGACCGAAGTGACGGGCTGGCTGGCCGGCGGCGCGCTCTACCCCCTGGAGCGACGGCTGGTCCGCTGGCTCAGCGAGAGCCCGACGACGGAGCTCATGGTCTGCCGGCGTGCCGGCTGAAGCGCTCCGGTGGCCGAGCGACTCACAGGGGAGCGTCGTCCTTCGGAGCGTGCCGGTCGAGGAACTCGTAGACGTCGGTGTCGTCGACGCCGGGAAAGGTACCGGACGGAAGCGCGGCCAGCAGGTGGGAGTGCACTCGGGCACTGGGCCACGCGTAGTCCGACCACCGCTCGGCCAGCCGGGCGGGCGGGCGGCGACAGCAGGCCGGATCCGGACAGTCCGACCGCGCGCGGATCGGAGTCTCACGACCTTGGAACCACTTGGAGTGGGCGTAGGGCACGCCGACGTCGATGGCGAACTCGCCTTCCGCGGTCCGCTCGACACGGGTCGTGCACCAGTAGGTGCCGCGGTCCATATCGGTGTACTGGTAATGCGTCGCGTACCGGTCAGTCGCGGCGAACACGGCTCGTGCTGCCCACTTGCGGCAGACGATCTGTCCCTCGATCGCCCCGGTGACGTCGGTAGGGAACGTGACGTCGTCGTTCTCGTACGCCTTGTAGATGACGCCGTCCTCGCCGACTCGCATGAAGTGGACCGGAAGCCCGAGATGGTGTGTCGCGAGGTTGGTGAACCGGTGCGCAGCCGTCTCGTACGAGACCGCGAACATGTCGCGGAGGTCCTCGATCGCCAGCGACTTGGCCGCCTTGGCCCGACGCAGGTGGTCCACCGCGGCGCGTTCCGGCATCAGCAGCGCCGCCGCGAAGTAGTTGACCTCGACGCGCTGGCGGAGGAAGTCGGCGTAGCCCGTGGGATCTTCGTGGCCGAGGGCGACGTGCCCGAGCGTTTGCAGGATGATCGTGCGCGGGTCATGGCCTCGCCGTCCGGCCACTGGCAGGTAGACCCGACGGTGCCGCAGGTCGACGATCGACCTGGTCGCCCGCGGCAGGTCCGCGACCCTGTGCAGGCTGAAGCCCAGGTGAGACGTGATCTCGCTGATGCCGCGCTCCGTCAGCGGTCCGCCGGTGTGCCCTGTCGCAGTGGAGATGCCGGCCGCCACCTGCTCGATCTCCGGGAAGTAGTTGTCACGGTCGCGCATCCTGCGGCGCAACTCGATGTTCGCACGGCGTGCCGCCTCAGGCGTCGCCAACTGCCTGGTGGCGCGGCGCTCAAGCTCCTCGTGCAGCCCGACGAGCGCCTCGATCACGTCCGTGGGTAGCCGGCTGGTGACTGCGACACGTGGTAGGCCGAGGGAGGCGTACAGGGAGCCGCGCTGCGCCTGCTCGAGCGCGATCTCGAGGGCTGCCCGGTGCGACGGCGGCTCTGGTCGCATCAGGTCCCCGACGTTCACGCCTACCGCGGTCGCGATCGACTGCAAGAGCGTGAGCCGGGGCTCCCGTCTGCCGTTCTCAATCTGCGACAGGAGAGACGGCGCCCGTCCGACGGCTTCCGCCAGGGCTCCGAGAGTGAGGCCCGCTTCCTTTCGAGCGTGCCGGATGCGCCGGCCCAAGGTCATGAGGTCCAGGTCGTGCTCGGCAACCGTCACTACTTCTCCTCAAGTGAAATAAGGCAGTTCTTCACAGAGCATATCGGTGGAGAGTGCTGCTGGCTTGCTTGCACAGTGCTATCGGATGAGCCTTCACCATACGACGGAGTGAGATCATGACCAGTCTTGTCGAACCGCGCTCACCGGGCAGTGTGGCGGACCGCATCGCCGCGGAGGCGGAATCGCTGGCCGCCGAGTGGCGGCGCGACCCCCGCTGGCGCGGTATCGAGCGGACGTTCACCGCGACGGACGTCGTGCGGCTGCGTGGAACCGTTCGTGAGGAGCACACGTTGGCCCGCCGCGGCGCCGAACGGCTGTGGGAGCTCCTCACGACCAGCGACTACGTCCCGGCGCTCGGCGCCATCAGCGGCAACCAGGCAGTTCAGATGGTCCGCGCCGGGTTGCGGGCGATCTACCTGTCCGGCTGGCAGGTCGCCGCGGACGGCAACACCGCGGGCCAGACATACCCGGACCAGAGCCTTTACCCCGTGAACTCGGTGCCGACGGTGGTCCGGCGGATCAACAACGCCCTGCTGCGGG
>CAZMXH010000300.1:4243-4775 GCA_964570165.1 uncultured Actinomycetes bacterium | reverse complement strand
GATCACCCGACCGTGTCGCAATACCACCACGCGATCGGAGACCTCCACCACCTCGCGAAGCTTGTGAGAGACGAAGAGAACCCCCAAGCCTGTCTCGCGCAGTCGCTCGATGGTCCCGAACAGCGCCCGGATGTCCCGAGGAGGCAGCACCGCGGTCGGCTCATCGAGAATCAGCACTCGACAGTCGTGGAAGAGGGCCTTGACGATCTCCACCCGTTGCCGCTCGCCGATCGACAATGTTGACACCGGCAGCTCCGGCTCGAGGTGCACACCCACCCGGTCCATCGCCTCCATCACCCGGCGGCGGGTGTCACGGACGTCGACCTTCCCGAGCCCGACCGAGGAGAGCGCGATGTTCTCGCTGACCGTCATCGTCTCGACGAGGGAGAACTCCTGGGTCACCATGCCGATTCCGGCGGCCATCGCATCTCGCGGTGACCGGACCTCCAGCTCGCGGCCCGCCATGGTGATCCTGCCGGCGTCGGGCCGCACGAGACCGTAGATGATCTTCAGAAGTGTCGACTTGCCCGCG
>CAZMXH010000300.1:0-4233 GCA_964570165.1 uncultured Actinomycetes bacterium | reverse complement strand
ATGGAGTCGTTGGCGACCAGGTCGCCGAACCGCTTCGTGACCCCGTCGAGACTGAGCAGTTGGCGGTCAGCGCTCACAGCGTTGAGACATCGATGGAGCCTGCCGGAGCGGACTCGTCCACCGGCGTGGTGAACGAGCCGTCCTTGATCTCCTGCTCGCGCTCCTTCACCTGTTGCACCAGGTCCGCGGGGACGCCACCAACGATGTCGGTGTTGATCGGTGCCAGCTCGCTGCCACCGGCCTTCATGAAGGAGTACTCGCCGAGGTCGACCGCCTGCGGTTCGGACGTGGCCTGCTCCACGACCGCGTCCACGGTCGGGCGCATGTGCCAGATCAGGGAGGTGACGACGTGGTTCGGCGCATCGTCCGTCTGGTCCACCATCATGCCGATCACCGGTAGGTCCGCCTCCTCGGCGGCGGCGATGACACCGTCGCGCTCGGCGAAGAGCACGTCCGCTCCGGCGGAGATATGCGCCTCGGCCGCCTGCTTCGCAGCGGCCGGGTCGAAGAAGGTGTTGATGAAGGACACCTTCACCGTCGCCTCCGGATTGGTCTCCTTGATCCCGAGGACGAACGCATTGACGATCCGGTTCACCTCCGGAATCGGCATCGCTCCGACCACGCCGACGATGTTGCTCTCGGTCAGTCCGCCGGCGAGCATGCCGGCGAGATATGCCGGATCCTGAAGCCAGTTGTCGAAAACGCTCATGTTCGGCTCCACCGGGTCCTCGCCGGAGCCGAAAGCGAACGGAATCTCCGGGAACTCCGCGGCGACCTTGCGGACGGCCTCCTCGGCCGCGAACGCATCGCCCATGATCGCGTCGGGATCCTCGGTCGTGGCGATGCTGCGCAGCGTGCGCTCCATCGCATCAGAGGTGTTCACGTTGTCGACGTACTTGTACTCGATGACGCCGTCCTCGACCGCACTCTGCAGGGCGGCGTGGATCGCACCGTCCCAGGGCTCCTCGAGCGGAGTCGCGAAGACGCCGTAGATCAGCGGCAGGTCCTCGCTGCCCTCGTTGGTCTCTCCGTCCTCGTTGCCCTCAGTCCCGGTGGTGGAATCCTCACCTGTGTTGCCGCCGCAGGCCACGGCCAGCGTCAAGATGGCGGCGGCGGGCAGGAAGGCCAAGCGACGCCGGCCCCTCCGGCCAGCGCGGGACAGGATGCTCATGGCGACCTCCGGTGGGCATTCTCGGCGGGACAGAAGCAGTGAACCGTCGGTGGGTCGGCGCAGCAAGAGCCAGAATGTCATTTCGATGGCGTAACAACCGGACACTTCGTCCTAGCGACGGCAAGGACGCTTCGTGAAACTTGCCGCATGACCTTCACGGTGGCCGACTTGTTGGCCCTCCCGGTGCTCGAGCGTGCGCGCCCGGAGGTTCTGGTCGGACGGGACCAGCTCGACGACCGGCCGGTCCGCTGGGTGCACACGTCGGAGATCTATGAGATCTGGCCGCTTCTCAAAGGCGGCGAGGTGCTGCTCACCACCGGTCTCGGGCTCGTCGGCTGCACCCCGCAGGCTACCGCCGACTACGCCCGGTCCCTCGCGCAGAAGGGCGTCGCCGCAGTGCTGCTCGAACTCGGTCGCACGTTCGCTCAGCCGCCGTCCGCCCTGCTCCAGGCAGCGCACGCGCATAGCCTGCCGCTCGTCGTTCTCCATGGGGTCGTCCCGTTCATCGAGGTCACCGAGACCGTTCACCCGTTGCTGCTGGACCACCATGTCGAACGCCTCAAGGCGTTCGAGCGCGCCTCGGAGCAGCTCAACAGGGTGCTGCTCGACGGCCGCGGTCTGCATGAGCTGCTGGCCGCCGTGTCCGAGATCTGCGAGGCACCGGTGGCCCTGCACCTCATGGACGGCTCGCTCCTCGCCGGCGCCGAGGTCGGCGGTGCTGACGAGGCGTTCCGGGTGAACGTCGGTACCGGACCGTGGGCGGTGCTGGTCGTCGCCGCACCGGACATTCCGGAGCGGCGCCGCCTCGCCGAGCTCGGTGCCACCTCACTCGCGGTGTTCTTGGCGCACCACAACAGGATCAGTCCGACTCCGCGGACCGCAGCCGCGGAGCTGATCCGCGACCTAGCCTCGGGTAGGTACGTTCCCAGTGACGACATCACTGCCCGGGCGACCGGGCTTGGTCTCACGGCGAGGCCCGGCCACCGTCTCATCGCGATGGTGGTGCGTGCGACGACGCTGACGTCGATCAGCGCCGGGGCCGAGGCGACGATCGAGGCCGCCCGGCGAGTGCTGGGACATGCGCTGGCGGCCGAGGTGGACGGAGATGTCGTCATCGCTGCGTCCGTCCCGTTCGCTGAGATGCGCGCCCGGCTGGCCGCCGTCGTCGATGCCGTGGACAAAGAGCTCCACGCCACGGTCGGCGGGGCGGTGAGCCGGCTGACTGCCGGCCCACCGGTCGGCGACGTGGCCGGCCTGGCGCGATCTGTACCGGAGGCCGTCGAGGCCTCCAGGCTGGCCACCAAGTTGAGCCTCGGCTCGCGGGTCGTGCTCGCCAGCGACCTCGGCGTGTACAACCTGCTTTCCAGTGCTCTGGCGGACTCGGAGGTGGAGCGTTTCGTCAACGAGCAGCTGGGGCCACTGCTCGAGCACGACGCCCGCACCGGTTCCGACCTGGTGCCCACGCTCGACGCGTACCTCGAGGCAGGCCTGTCCAAGACCGCAGCCGCCGCTTTACTCGGTATCCGACGGCAGACGCTTTACGCACGGCTGGAGCGGATCAGCCGGCTGCTCGGCGGTCTGACCTTCGACGACCGCCAGCGGCGGACCGCGCTCGACCTCGCCCTCGTCTCCTGGCGAATGAGGTCCTCTGCGCCGTCGCACCGCCCCCGCTGAAGTGTCGACGCCAGGCCGCCGAGCCTGGGCAATGCGCTGCCAGGTCAGCGTAGATCTCGGTGGCGGCTCAGCCGTGGAGCCGCCCGTAGAGATTCAGGGCACTCCCCGATGACGAACGCTGTTCCAATTCGCGGAGCGTGATGACTGGTTCAGGGAGCGGGGTCCCCTGCGCGCCGGGACGTTCGGCTCGTCCGTCAAATAGTTGCCGGTGAAAGGTTAGTTGCTGGGGGAGACCCGTCGCCGCGCGCGATCACACTGACACAGTATTGGAAGCACTGAATGACTGAGACACTCTCGACGCCAGCACCTGTCCAGAGCGTGGTGCAGGCCGCACGTGTGAGCCAGGCCCGCAAGACATACGGCGAGGGAGCTGCGACGGTTGTTGCACTCAACGACGTCAGCGAGGGGTTCGATTCCGGCGTCTTCACCGCCATCATGGGACCCTCGGGCTCGGGGAAATCGACGCTCATGCACTGTATGGCTGGGCTCGACACCCTCACCTCCGGACGGGCATTCATCGGTGAAACCGATCTTGCCTCTTTGTCGGAGAGACAGCGGACGATCCTGCGGCGGGACAGGCTTGGGTTCGTGTTCCAGGCGTTCAACCTCATGGTGACACTCAATGCCGAGGAGAACATCACGTTGCCCGCGGATCTGGCCGGGAAGGAGTTCGATCGCCGATGAGCCGACCGGTGCGCTGGACACCTAGGCAAGCAACGAGTTGCTGACGTTCTTGAGATCAGTCGTCGACGATCTCGGCCAGATGGTGATCATGGTGACACACGACCCGGCGGCGGCGGCGTACGCGGACCGGATCGTTTTCCTGGTGGACGGCTCAGTCGTCGAAGAGCTGCTCGAACCCACGCGTGACTCCGTCCTAGAGGCCATGAAGCGTCTGGATGGGGAATGATGCTGAGGCTCTCGCTCCGCAATCTGGTAGCGCATAAGCTGCGTCTGATCCTCACCGTTGCTGCGGTCACCGTCGGTGTCGCCTTCGTCCCGGGCACGCTTGCAGACTCGGGCTCCACCCCGGTGATGTGCAGCAGTAGTCCGTGCGCCGGGCACTCTGAGATCCCCTCCAGCAGCCGCCCGGCGCGGCCGATCCAGCCCACGGCCTGCGGCTCGTCGCCCCGCGCCAGGTGGAAGATTCCGAGCATCAAAGCGGAGCGGGAGACCGACCTGGACCGCGCCGACGGGGCCGCGGAGCCGGTTGACCGCGCAGTGTAGGACTCGCATGGCACCGCCTGATCTTGACGCAGCCAGCCAAAAGGTCATTTTTAGGCCTCGTAGGGGCTGCGCCAGCCGCCATGTGATACCACGTGATACCATCCCCTTATGGCGATGACCCTGCGGCTTGACGAGAACGTCGACCGGCTCTTGACCGAGCG
>CAZMXH010000299.1:0-4779 GCA_964570165.1 uncultured Actinomycetes bacterium | reverse complement strand
CTAGCCGTACGTATCGCGGGGGCCGCGGCCACGGACCGCCCGAGGGCCCTTCCGCCAGATCGGCACGTGCGGGCCGAGGACATTCACCCGGGTCACCACTCCGTGACCGATCTCCTCGTTCAACCGGCGCACGAGCGTCGGCGCCAGCAGCCGCATCTGGGTGGCCCAGGATGTGGAGCTCGCGCGTACCGTCAGCACGCCATCGGCGTACCCCTCCGGCGTGACGTGGGAGGCCACCTCAGATCCCACGACCTGGTCCCATCGGGCGACCACGCCGTGGACCGCAAGCTCCTGCTCCCATCCGTGCTCGTCGACCAGCCGGTCGAGCGCGGTGTCGAGTGGCTGCGGGTCTCGATTGTCACGGCGAGCACCGCTCCACCCGGAACCCGGTGCCGTCCTCGAGCCGGTTGCGCCAGCCGAACTGCTCCCGCGCTGCCGCGCCTGCGAGCCTCGCCCACCGGAGCGCCGCAAGCCCGCCTTGGCCCGGGCAAGGAAGGCCTTCGCAAGCTCCAGCCCGTCGTCGCCCGCACTCACCGCACCCTCCGTACCTCGTCGCCCATCACATCCACCCGCGCGCCAGCCAGCGAGTCCGGCACATCGCCGGCTACGGCCGCGGTGACGAGGACCTGATCGGCGCTGCTGACCAGCTCGGCGAGGCGTTCGCGCCGGCCCACGTCAAGCTCGGCGAAGACGTCGTCGAGCACGAGGACCGGCTCGTCGCCGGACGCGCGCAGCAGCTCGTACGACGCCAGCCGCAGCGCCAGCGCCAGCGACCACGACTCACCCTGGCTCGCGTACCCCTTCGCGGGCAGCGGGCCCAGGCTCAGCTCCAGGTCGTCTCGATGCGGGCCGACCAGCGAGACACCGCGGTCGAGCTCCTCCCGCCGCAGCCGCCCGGTCGTCTCCAGCAGCGCGGCAGCCAGCACCTCCCGGTCGGGTATCACCTCGACCTCGGGACCGATCGAGCAGCGGTAGTCCAGCCGCGCACCACCGCCCGCGTCCGACGCGGCCGCTGCATCCGCCACCGCGTCATACGCCTTGCCGACAAGCGGCTGCAGCGCCGCAACCAGTTCCAGCCGAGCGGCCACCAACTCCGCGCCGGTACGCGCCAGGTGCGAGTCCCAGACATCGAGCGTGCGCAGGTCCGGCGCGCCGCCCCGGCTGCCTCGGACGGCCGCGCCAGCCGACTTCAGCAGCGCATTGCGCTGCTTGAGCACCCGCTCGTAGTCCGACCGCACCGCGCTGTACCGCGGAGCTTGCACGATCAGCAGGTCGTCCAGGAACTTCCGGCGAGTGCCGGGATCGCCCTTCACCAACGCAAGGTCCTCCGGCGCGAACAGCACCGACCGCAACACTCCGAGCGCGTCCCGCGCCGCCCTGGTCGCCGACCGGTTGATCCGTGCGCGGTTTGCCTTGCCGGGCGTGATTTCCAGCTCGACCAGTGTCGAGCGCTCCGCGCTGACAACCGTTCCGCGCACGATGGCGCGCGCCGCGCCGATGCGCACGAGGGGGCCGTCGTGGGCGACGCGGTGGCTCGACTGGGTCGCCAGGTATCCCACGGCCTCAACCAGGTTGGTCTTCCCCTGCCCGTTGGGGCCGATGAGCACGGTGACCCCGGCGTCCATCTTCAACTCAACGTCGGCGTAGGACCGAAAGTCGGTGAGCGATAGCTGCGAGAGATACACCGGTGCTGCTGCTAGCCGTCGGATGGTTTCGTGGGGTGCCCCCCGAACTCCGTGCGCAGCGCAGCCACCGCCTTCATCGCCGGCGAGTCGTCCTGCCGGGAGGCGAAGCGGGCGAACAGCGCTGCGGTGATGACGGGGATCGGAACCGCGTGGTCGACGGCCTCGTGGACGGTCCACCGGCCCTCTCCCGAGTCGGCCACGTGGCCGGCGATCGACTCCAGCCGTGGGTCCTTCTCCAGGGCTTGGGTGAGCAGTTCCAGCAGCCACGACCGCACGACCGTGCCGCGGGTCCACGCCCGGAACGTGCCCGCCACGTCGCTCACGACACCGGAAGCACGCAGCAGCTCGTACCCCTCCGCGTACGCCTGCATCAGCCCGTAC
Organism: uncultured Actinomycetes bacterium; assembly: GCA_964570165.1. Lineage (GTDB taxonomy): Bacteria > Actinomycetota > Actinomycetes > Jiangellales > Jiangellaceae > JBMCTR01. Next base: position 2,713 of record CAZMXH010000299.1, on the reverse strand, counting down.
TCCACCCCGTTGTGCACCATCTTCGCGTAGTGGCCGGCGCCGACGCCGCCGGCGTGGACGAAGCCCTCCTCGCGCGGGCCCTCCGGGCACAACGCGTCGAACACCGGCATCAGCCTCTCGATGTGCGCCGGGTCGCCGCCAGCCATCAACCCGTACCCGTACTCCAGCCCCCAGATGCCGCCGGACACCCCGCAGTCGACGAACCCGATACCACGCTCACCGAGCTGCGCCGAGTGCCGGGCGTCGTCCGTCCACGGCGAGTTGCCACCGTCGACGACGAGATCGTTGGCACTGAGCAGGTCAGCGAGCTCGGCGACGGTCGCATGCGTCGGGTCGCCGTGGGGCAGCATGAGCCACACCGTGCGGGGCATGGCCAGCTTGCCGACCAGCTCCTGGAGACTCGACACGTCGCGGATCTCGGGCTTGCGGTCGTAGCCGACGACCATGTGGCCGGCGCGGCGCAGCCTCGTGCGCATGTTGCCGCCCATTCGGCCGAGTCCGACCAGACCAAGCTCCATTGGCGACTCCTCGAAGTGGAGGGCATGAACCTGGCCCCAACCTAGCCAGACAGCCGAACAGGCATCGCGAGGTAGCGGTAATCGGTCGACGGTTCCGCGTCCATGCTTTCGGCACCCTGAAGGACCGCGGCCTTCATCGGATCGGTGAACGACAGCACCGCGACCGCAGCGTTGATCGCCTGCAGGCCGTCGAGCAGGTAGGTCGGGTTGAACCCTGTTGCGATGGCGGCACCTTCGACGCTGGCTGGCAGCGTCTCGGAGGCCTGAGCGTCCTCGCCTGTTCCCGCCTCGAGCACCACCTGGCCGTCGTCGAACAACAGCTGTACCGGGGTGTTGCGCTCGGCGACCAGCGCGACCCGGCGGACCGACTCGATGAGTTCGGACATCTCGACCCGTGCCGTGGTCTCGACCTCGGTCGGAAACAACCGCTGGTAGTTGGGAACCCACTCGCCGTCGATGAGCCGGCTGGTGGTGCGGCGCCCTCCGGCGGCGAGCCCGATCAGGCTGTCCTGGTCATCGCCCGCCAGCGCCAGCGTGATCTCACCACTCGGCGCCAGCGTCTTGGCGGCGTCGACGAGGGTTCTCGCGGGCACCAGCGCGATGGCGGAGATGTCCGGCTTGACGGGGCGCCAGGTCAGCTCGCGCACGGCGAGCCGGTACCGGTCGGTTGCCGCAAGCGTGAGGTTCTCGCCCTCGATCTCCACGCGGATCCCGGTGAGCGTCGGCAGCATGTCGTCGCGCCCTGCGGCCACCGCCACCTGGCCTACCGCCTCGGCGAACGCATCGCCGTCGACCACGCCGGACGACGCGGGCAGTTGCGGCAGCGCCGGGTACTCGTCGATTGGCAGCGTCAGCAGGGTGAACCTGGCGCTGCCACACGTGATGACAACCTTGGTGCCGTCCGAGGTCAGGTCCACGGGCCGGTTCGGCAGCGATCGCGCGATGTCGGCAAGTAGCCTGCCGGACACGAGGGCGGTGCCGGCGTCGGCGACCTCGGCTGGAACCTCAACATGGCCGGAGACCTCGTAGTCGAACGACGAGAATGCCACCGAGCCCTCGGTCGCGTCGATCCGCAGCCCTGCCAGCACGGGCACGGTCGGGCGAGTGGGCAACGTCCGCGCCGTCCAGGCCACCGCGTCGGCCAGGACATCACGCTCGAGCCGGAACTTCACGGCTGCACCGTCCTCCTTCTTGTCGTCCCCGCCGTGGTGACGATGTGCGGCACCGGGATGTACCCATCCTCCCACGTGCTTCGGACAGCCATCCCGGGTGAGTGAGTATCCACAGCACGCCCGGGCGGTGGGAGTTGGCGGTCAGTGTCATTCATAGGTGTCCTCGTCGTGTCCGTCACACCCGTGGATACTGTGGATTGCGGTCGTCCTCGCAGATCGGCGGCGCTACGGCGATCCAGACCCGCTGTGGGGAGCGTGCGGACGAGACACGAAGCCGGCGACGCCGGCCACAGCAGCCGGCTCGGTGTCCCAAGCTCATCCCCGGCGACGACGCTTTTCTCCACAGGGTTCTCCACAACCTGTGAGCATGCGATCACGCGAGGCTGGTGGGCGCGGAAGTGCCCTCTCGCCGATCGGAGCCGGACGGGGATCACGAGTGCCGTGCCTGCTGCTTGATGCGGTTGGTCAGCTCTGTGACCTGGTTGAAGACGCTTCGGCGTTCGGCCATGAGCTGGCGGATCTTCCGCTCGGCGTGCATGACTGTCGTGTGGTCGCGGCCGCCGAACACCTGGCCGATCTTGGGCAGGGAAAGGTCGGTGAGCTCGCGGCACAGGTACATCGCGATCTGCCGGCCGGTGACCAGGACGCGGCTGCGGCTGGTTCCCTGCAGGTCCTCGATGGTGAGTCCGAAGTAGTCGGCCGTCTGCGCCAGGATCATGGCGTCGGTGATCTCCGGGCCGGTGTCGGTGGGAACGAGGTCCTTCAGCACGACGTCGGCGAGGGCCATGTCGACGGGCTGTCGGTTCAGGCTGGCGAACGCCGTGACCCGGATCAGAGCGCCCTCGAGTTCGCGGATGTTGGTGGTGATCCTGCTGGCGATGTACTCGAGCACGTCGGGAGGGACGTCGAGCTGGTCCTGCGCCGCCTTCTTGGACAGGATGGCGATGCGCGTCTCGAGGTCCGGCGGCTGCACGTCGGTGATCAGACCCCATTCGAACCGGTTGCGCAGCCGGTCCTCGAGAG
>CAZMXH010000298.1:0-4788 GCA_964570165.1 uncultured Actinomycetes bacterium | reverse complement strand
CGCGAAATTTCCGTTATGGCCGATGTATAGGGCCGGCGAGCCCAGGCCGAGGTTGATCGATCCGGGAGCGATGGTCAGCACGGCGAGGCGGCCGGACGCGGGGTCGGCGGCGAGGTTCACGATGTGCGTGTGCTTGGCGGAGAGGTCGAGGAGCGTCGTCCATCGCTGGGCGTCACGGGCGCTGCTCATGATCTTGACGCCGGTTCCGGACTCGAACGCGCCGATGAGTCGGCCCGGCGCGGTGACGAGGCTGCTGCCTCTCGCCAGGCGGCCGGGGAGAGGCGCCGCGACTCGGGTGGAGGTGCCCGATTTCCGCGGGTTCAGCGTGAACGGCGAGTTCGAACACTTCCGGGTGGGGTTGAACTGGGGCTTCCGGCTTGAGGACTCGTAGCCGTGCGCACGGCGCGGTTCGCTGCCCACGTCGACGCGGGCCCGCCGTGGAGAGTGGGACGGCGATGCATCGCGCTACCAGCGAACAGGTAGCGTCGTCGCGGTCCACCCAGTGAAAGGAGCCGATTCTGTGAGCCGGTCTGTGCTCGTCACCGGAGGCAACCGCGGCATCGGCCTAGCGATCGCACGAGCGTTCGCAGAGGCTGGTGATGCTGTCACTGTCACGCACCGCACCGGCGCACCTCCGCAAGGGCTGGACGGCGTGCGATGCGACGTGACGGACCCCGACGAGGTGGACGCCGCGTTCGAAACCATCGAGGAAAAGCAGGGACCGGTCGAGGTGGTCGTGGCCAACGCAGCGGTGACGCGGGACACGCTGCTGCTCCGGATGAGCGAGGAGGAGTTCTCCTCCGTGCTGGAAACGAACCTCACCGGAGCCTTTCGGGTGGTCAAGAGGGCAGCACGCGGCATGCTGCGCGCCCGGCGGGGGCGGATCGTCCTCATCGGCAGCGTGGTCGGGCTGCTCGGCTCGGCCGGTCAGGTCAACTACGCTGCGAGCAAGGCGGGGCTGGTCGGCATGGCCCGCTCGATCGCCAGGGAACTCGGCAGCCGTGGCATCACGGCTAACGTGGTCGCACCCGGCTTCGTCGAGACTGACCTCACCGCGGACCTGTCCGAAGCGCGTCGGGCGGAGATCCTGGCCAACATCCCGCTGGGTCGGTACGCGACGGCAAGCGAGGTCGCACGCGTTGTGCGGTGGGTCGCCAGCGACGAGGCGGCTTACATCACCGGGGCGGTCATCCCGGTCGACGGCGGTCTGGGAATGGGGCACTGACGATGGCGATACTCAGCGGCAAGCGGATCCTGGTCACGGGCGTCCTCACCGAGGCGTCGATCGCGTTCAATGTCGCCCGCCTCGCGCAGGAGGAGGGGGCAACGGTCGTGCTGACGGGGTACGGGAGGCTAAGCCTGGTCGAGCGCATCGCCAAGCGGCTGCCCGAACCCGCGCCCGTGATCGAACTGGACGTGACCAACGACTCTCATCTCGCCAGCCTCGCGGAGAACGTCCGGGAGCACGTGGACGCGCTGGACGGCGTCGTCCACTCGGTCGCGTTCGCGCCCCAGTCGGCTCTGGGGGGTCACTTCCTGGATACTCCGTTCTCAGACGTGTCCACCACGGTGCACGTCTCCGCGTACTCACTGAAGGCGCTCACCACAGCGGTGCTGCCGCTGATGCCGTCCGGCGGGTCGGTCGTCGGGCTCGACTTCGACGCCCAACTCGCCTGGCCCGGCTACGACTGGATGGGCGTGGCCAAGGCGAGCCTGGAGGCCACCTCGCGCTATCTCGCCCGGTACCTCGGGAACCGGAACGTGCGGGTCAACCTGATCTCGGCCGGCCCGGTGAAGACGATGGCCGCGCGGGCGATCCCCGAGTTCGAGCGGTTCGAGGGCGTGTGGGACGAGCGGGCGCCGCTCGGGTGGGACCTGTCCGACCCGGAGCCCGCCGCACGGGGGGTCGTGGCGCTGCTGTCCGACTGGTTCCCCAAGACGACCGGCGAGATCGTGCATGTCGACGGAGGCATGCACGCGATGGGCGCCTAGCCCGTCGACCCGGGTGCCGCGAGAGTCACGGTCGGACCGACGGCGCCGGCGTCGCGTAGCCGTCCGCGGCGTCCGCGGCCTCGATGTCCTCACGGCTGATGCCCAGTAGGTACAGCACGGCATCCAGGTAGGGCACGTTGAGCGCCGTGTCAGCCACGTCCCGGACCACCGGCTTCGCGTTGAACGCGATGCCGAGGCCCGCGACCGCGATCATGTCCAGGTCGTTCGCGCCGTCGCCGACCGCCACGGTCTGCGAGAGGGGCACGCCGGCCTGCTCCGCGAAGCGGATGAGCGCGGCGGCCTTGCCGGCCCGGTCCAGCACCGGACCCTCGAGCTCGCCCGTCAGCCGGCCGTTGCGCACCTCGAGGGTGTTGGCCGCCGCGTAGTCGATCCCGAGTTCGGCGGCGAGCTTGTCGGTGATCTGGGTGAAGCCGCCGCTCACGATGGCGAAGCGGTAGTCAAGCCGCCGCAGGGTACGAACCAGGGTTCGCGCCCCGGGGGTGAAGGCCACCGCGGAACGCACCTGGTCGAGCGCGTCCGCCTCCAAGCCGGCCAGCAGCCGTACCCGGGCCCGCAGCGCCTCCTCGAAGTCGAGCTCGCCGGCCATCGCGGCATCGGTCACCTTGGCCACCTCGTCCCGGACGCCCGCCCGCTCGGCGAGCATCTCGATCACCTCGCCCTGGACGAGGGTGGAGTCCACATCCATCACGACCAGCCGCTTGGCCCGGCGGATCAGCCCGGACGGCTGCACAGCCACGTCGAAGCCGTGGCTGAGCGCGTCCTTCGCGAGCTCCAGGCGCAGCAGTCCCGGGTCCGCGCCGGAAACCTCCAGCTCGATCGAGGTCACGGGGTAGCTCGCCAGCCGGTCGATCCGGTCGATGTTCGCTCCGCAGCTCGCGATGCGCCCGGCGACCGCGGCCATCGCGGTCGGCAGCAGCGGCTGGCCGAGGACCGTCACGTGGGCCCGCCCGGGCCTCCGGCCGCGTTCCGCCGACCCAGCCGCGACCTCCACCTCGAGGCCCAGACGCTCGCCTGCCTCTACCACCGAGCGCCGGAACTCCTCCGCGTCGGGTGGCGCGGTCACCAGGATGCCCAGGACGAGATGGCCCCGCACGACGACCTGCTCGACGTCCAGGACCTCGATCGGGTAGCTCCCCATCGCCGCGAACAACCGGGACGTGACGCCTGGACGGTCGCGGCCGCTGATCATGGCCAGCAGTGTGCGGCCGGCCGGCTGCGGTGTAGTCATGACTTGCCTCAGGCTAGCGCGACCGCGTTGCACGCCGCCGCGAGCGCGTGCCGGGCTTCGCGCTCGAGCTCCAGCAGGACCCCCCGGCGGGTGGCCGCCTCGGTGGCGGTGACCGCTGCTCCGTCGTCGCCGAGCGCAAACTCGGCGACCGCCCACAGCCGTGCCGCACGGGCGGCGAGGGCCTGCGCCGGCGCCGGGTAGCCCTGCGGCAACGGCGCCGCCCCGCGCCGCGCGCGGACGTCCTCGAGAAGCCGTGCCACCTCTGGCCGCCAGGCCGCCACGTCCAGCTCCGCTAGCGTGGACCCCGCGCGCAGCAGCGCCTCGTTCAGCGAGCGGTCCGCCTCGGCCAGCCCGGGACCCGCGGGCGGCGGCGCCGCCTTGTGCCACACCCACGTCACGAAATGGCCCTGGTCGCCGGGTGGGCCGAACGGCGTGACGCGCGGCACGAGCGCTTGGCCCGCCCCGGCCACCACCACCGCCTCTCCCGCTTCGACCGCGGCCTCGGTCAGCTCCGGCGGGCCGGCGAGCCCTTGCGGATCGCCTGGCCGGGGCAGCGCCACCGTGAAGGCGGTGGCTCCGGCCGCGCGCAGCGCCTCCAGGGCGTCCGCGAGCGACGCGGGAGAGCCCTTGGGCAGCCCTTCCACCTCGTGCGGCTCATCGGTCGCACGGACTCGAGCGGCGACGTCATGCGCCGGAACCTGGCCGTGAAGCCAGGTTGTCGCCCATGTGGCGAGCCGGACCGACCGTGGTAGCGACACCATGCATCCGCAGCCTACGGAATCGGAGCCGGTGCCCGCCGCCCAGTGCGCGATGCCGCGCGATGTTCGGGCCTGCGCGATGGATTAGGGTCGCGAGGCATGACCGACGTCCTCGAGCTGGCCGATGTCTCCGTGGTGCGGTCCGGGAACTACCTGCTGCGGCAGGTGACGTGGTCGGTCGCCGACGGTGACAGATGGGTGGTGCTCGGGCCGAACGGGGCGGGCAAGACCACACTGCTGCAGGTTGCGGCGGCGCAGCTGCACCCGACCGCAGGGTACGCCGCGATCCTCGGCGAGATGCTCGGCGCCGTCGACGTCTTCGAGTTGCGGCCGCGGATCGGCCTGACAAGCGCCGCGATCGCGGACCGGATCCCGCGCCACGAGCGCGTCCGGGACGTCGTGGTGACCGCCTCCTACGCGGTGGTCGGGCGCTGGCGCGAGACGTACGACAGCTACGACGAGGAACGGGCGGCCTGGCTGCTCGACCGGCTCGGGGTGGGGGACCTGGCCAGCCGAACGTTCGGCACCCTCTCCGAAGGGGAGCGGAAACGCGTGCAGATCGCGCGCGCCCTGATGAGCGATCCCGAACTGCTGCTGCTCGACGAGCCGGCGGCGGGCCTCGACCTCGGCGGCCGAGAATCGCTGGTGAGCACGCTCGGGGCGCTCGCGTCGGACCCGACGTCTCCGGCCATCGTGCTTGTGACGCACCACGTCGAGGAGATCCCGAGCGGGTTCACCCATGTCCTGCTGCTGCGGTCCGGGCAGGTGATCGCGGCAGGGCCACTTGGG
>CAZMXH010000297.1:0-4788 GCA_964570165.1 uncultured Actinomycetes bacterium | reverse complement strand
CGGCCGTGCGTACGACGGCCATCGCGTACGCGGGGTCGCGCCGGTAGCCGTCGAAGAAGTGCTCCGCGTCCAGGAACACCCGCCTGCCCTGTCGCGTCAGGAACGCCACCGTGTCCCGCACCATCGCGAGGTTCTCCTTCGTCGTGGTGCGCAGCGCGCGCTCCACGTGACCGGTGTGACTCTTCGCGACCAGCGTCACGACCGGCGCCTCGGCGTCGAGCAGCGCTCGGACCAGCTCGTCGTCCTCCGCTCGCACGTTCGGCCGCCGTGTCGAGCCGAATGCCGCCATGGTGGCGTGCCGCAGCTGCAACTCGGTTCTGGCCCGCCGGAAGAACGCGGTGTCCTTGGGGATCGCCCCGGGCCAGCCCCCTTCGATGAACCCGACGCCGAGATCGTCGAGGTGCTGCGCGATGGTCAGCTTGTCGTGTACCGACAGCGACAACCCCTCCTGCTGTGCGCCATCACGCAGCGTCGTGTCGTAGACGTGAAACTGGTCCGGATCCATCACACACCCCTGAAAATGCGAAAGACCCGTCGCGGATCGCGAACGGGTCTGCGCGCCGTGGCCTTTCGGCAGGGCCAGGCGCGCCTACATAATGATCATTCCCATGAACATCGCGTCCAAGCATGCCACACTACGATTGCGTCATGAGACCCCGGTCCCAGATGGTGGACGTCCGCCCGGCCGGAGTCGAGGACAAGCCCTACATCCTGCGCACTCTCACCCAAGCGTGGAGCTCGACGGTGGTGGTGGGCCACGGGGTGGTCTATGACGCCGCCACGTTACCGGGCTTCATCGCCGTAGCGGACGGGGAGCGGGCGGGGCTGCTCACATACCACGTCGACGGCACCGAGTGGGAGATCGTCACGCTCAACGCGACGGTGGCCGGCCGTGGCGTCGGTACCGCGCTGCTCCACGCCGCCGAGGCCGCCGCCCGAGAGGACGGGGCCCGGCGGCTGTGGTTGATCACCACGAACGACAACACCAGGGCGCTACGGTTCTACCAGCGCCGCGGGTTCGATCTCGTCGCGATCCACCGGGACGCGGTGACCCGTTCGCGCGCCGAGTTCAAGCCGTCCATCCCGGAGGAGGTCGACGGCATCCCGCTGCGGCACGAGCTCGAGCTTGAGCGGCTGCTGACCTAGCCACGGGCTACAGGACCGGACGCAGCGGACGAACCGGCCGCACGCCGTACGGCTCGTCCTCTCCGTCATAGGAGTCTGAGTCGTACCACGGCTCCGGCTCTCGGCGCCGGTAGACGACCGAGCCGCGGGGGGCTGTCCGCCATGCCTCCGTCGCGAGCAGTCCGGTGACATACTCGGCGAGCGGTAGGCCCATTCGGCTCGCTCGCCCGTTGAGCTCACCTAGCAGCGACTCCGGGATGTCGACGGACAGCCGTCCTTGTGGATAGGGCTCGAACGACTCGTCCAGGCACTGGTGCAGCTCCCGCACGCACTCGGCGGGGGTACGGCCGAGCAGCTCGTCGAGCGGCGGAACCGGCTCCGCGAACAGGTCGGGCACCTCGACGAGCGCGTTCAGCGCCACCTCGGTGGCATCGCCGAACCGGTCGACCACGATGGGGCTGTAGACGTGCCGACGCTCCTGGTCGAGCCGCTGCCGGTGGCGGACAAGGACGGCACGTACCTCGGCGGCCCGCTGCTCGTCGGCCGCCACCCGCGCGGCCTGCAGCTGCGAACCGGTCCATCGCAGGCCGAGCAGCTCACCGGCCGACACTTCGGGCAGCCAGCCCGCCGGGACGTCCCACACCGATGGCCGATAGCGGCTGTATCTGATCGCCCCGCCGGTGTCCGTCGGCAGCTCGCGCAGCTGGGCGAGCAGCGTCTGGAACGGCCCGAGCTCGCGCCCCGCCCAGAGCCCCTCGCGCACCGTACGGCTGTCGCGGACGCGGTGGGTGAAGACGCAGCCCGCGAGCAGCCGGCTGGCAACCGTGTACCGCCCGTCCGGCAGGAGCACGAACTCGGGGCGCTCGCGCATCGCCTGGTTGACCGTCCCCGCGGTGCGGGCGGTCGTGACGTTGGCCGCCTTGGCGGCCTGGTACAGCTCATCCACGGACATCGGCCCGTGGTCGCCGATGTAGTCGGCGCAGAACGTAGCGATTCGAGACATGGCTCCAGCCTGGCGAACCCAGCCAAGATCACGTTGGCGTCGTCCACAGGCTCTGCGATCGCCGGATCAGGTGATGCGGTGCATCCACCCATGCGGGTCTTCGGCCCGGCCATACTGGATGTCCAGCAGCGCCGCGCGGATCTCGCTGGTGACCGGACCGGTCTCGGTGCCCATCGACAGCTCGCCGCCGTCCCACACCAGCCGGCCGAGCGGCGTCAGAACGGCAGCGGTGCCGCAGGCGAACACCTCGGTGATCTCGCCGGTGCTCACGCCGTCTCGCCACTCGTCGATCGACACCGGGCGCTCCTCCACCTTGTAGCCGAGGTCGCCGGCCAGCGTGAGAATCGACTCGCGCGTGATGCCTTCGAGGATCGTCCCGGTGAGCTCCGGGGTAGTGATCGACCCGTCGGACCGGACGAAGTAGAGGTTCATGCCTCCGAGCTCCTCCACCCACCGGCGTTCGACGGCGTCCAGGAAGCACACCTGGGCGCAGCCGTGGTCGAGCGCCTGCTGCTGCGCCACCAGGCTCGCCGCGTAGTTGCCCGCGCATTTCGCCGCTCCAGTCCCGCCTGGGGCTGCGCGCGTGTAATCCGTCGACAGCCAGATGTCGACCGGCTTCACACCAGACGCGAAGTACGCGCCCGCTGGCGATGCGATGAGGCAGAAGGTGACCTGCTTGGCCGGCCGCACGCCGAGGAACACCTCGGCGGCGAACATGAACGGCCGCAGGTACAGGCTCGACTCCGCACCCGAGGGCACCCAGTCGGCGTCCGTACGGACCAGCAGGTCGATCGCGTCCACGAACGACTCCTGCGGGAACTCGGGCAGCGCCATCCGGCGCGCGCTGCGCGCGAACCGCGCGCCGTTGGCTGCCGGCCGGAACGCCCAGACCGAGCCGTCGGGGTGCCGGTAGGCCTTGAGTCCTTCGAAGATCGCCTGCGCGTAGTGCAGCACCGCCGTGGCGGGGTCCAGCGAGATCGGTGCGTACGGCCGCAGGCCCGCGTCGTGCCAACCGTTTTCCGGTGTCCAGGACGCCGTGATCATGTGGTCGGTGAACGAGGTCCCGAAGCCGGGCTCGGCAAGGATCTCGGCCCGGCGCTCCGCGGGTACCGGGTTCGCCGACAGGGTGGTCGAGAACTCCAGTCGCTGCGCCGGTGCCGTGGCCATGGCTTCTCCTTCGAGAGTTACTAGGACGTCCAAGCAGAACCGTACCGCCCCGGCGACCCGCCGTAAACGGAGTCACCTGGGTGACGGCCAGTCGTGATCAAGAGTGCAGACGGGCGACGAGCGCGTCGCCCACCTCCTTGGTGGACCGCGGCGCGGGACCCCGCTCGGCGAGGTCCGCGGCGACCGCCTGCTCCACGCGCGCGGCGGCGTCCCGCAGCCCGAGGTGCTCGAGCAGCAGCCCCACCGACAGCACGGTTGCCGTGGGGTCGGCGATGCCTTGACCGGCGATGTCCGGCGCCGACCCGTGGACCGGCTCGAACATCGACGGCGCGGTCCTGGCGGCGTTGACATTGCCGCTGGCGGCCAGCCCGATCCCGCCCGTGATAGCCGCGGCGAGGTCGGTGAGGATGTCGCCGAACAGGTTGTCGGTGACGATCACGTCGAACCGTGCCGGGTCGGTGACCATGTGGATGGTGGCCGCATCGACGTGCATGTAGGCCGTCTCCACCTCGGGGTACTCTGCGGCGACGGCGTCGACCGTGCGGGTCCACAGCGTCCCCGCATAGGCGAGCACATTGTTCTTGTGCACCAGAGTGAGGTGCTTCCGGCGCACCATGGCCTTGTCGAACGCGTAGCGCACCACTCTTTCGACGCCGAAGCGGGTGTTGGTGCTGACCTCCGTCGCCACTTCATGCGGGGTGTCCACGCGGATCGCGCCGCCGGTGCCGGTGTACGGCCCCTCGGTGCCCTCACGCACCACCAGGAAGTCGATCGACGGCTCGCCCGACAGCGGGCTGCCCACACCCGGATACAGCCGGGAGGGACGCAGGTTCACGTGGTGGTCCAGCGCGAAACGGGTGTTCAGCAGCAGGCCGCGTTCGAGGACCCCGCTGGGCACCGACGGGTCGCCGATGGCGCCGAGCAGGATCGCGTCGTGCCCACGGATCTCGTCGAGCACCCCGTCCGGCATGAGCTCCCCGGTGCGGTGGTAGCGCTTCGCGCCCAGGTCGTACTCGGTGGTCTCCAGCGCCGGAACGACGGCGCGCAGCGCTCCGAGCGCCTGGCCGACGACCTCGGGGCCGATCCCGTCGCCCGCGATGACGGCGAGTTTCATCGATTCCTCAATTCGCATGCTGCCGCGGCGCACTGTCCGGTGCGCCGCGGTCGGTGGATTGCCCGGGGCCGTCGGCGGCCCCGCTCAGGCCAGGTCGACCTGCTCGACGCGGGACGCGGACACCGCGTCCTTGAGCGCGGACAGGACGTCGTCGGATGCCGTCTCGGACAGGCGCAGGATGATGGTGGCGCCACTGCCCTCGGCATCGTGCGAGAGCGCCGCGGCCTGGATGTCGATGCCCGCCTCGCCCAGGACGGTGCCGATCTTGCCCAGGGCGCCCGGGGCGTCCGCATAGCTGATGAGCACGTTGTTGCCCTCGGCGCGGATGTCGAAGCTGCGGCCGTTGATCTGGACGAGCTTCTCCACCTGTTGCAGGCCG
>CAZMXH010000296.1:0-4790 GCA_964570165.1 uncultured Actinomycetes bacterium | reverse complement strand
CGGCGGCCTTGGTGAAGATCCCGCCGCCGACACGCATGAACATGGCCAGCATGGCAGCGCCGAGACCGAAGCCCTCGAGCACCTGGGGTGCGTCGGCCCTGAAGATGAGCACGACGACGGCAGCACCGAGCAGGCCCAGGCCGACGGTGGACATGCCTACGACGCCGCCGGTCCGGTACGCCACCCGCATCGCCGGGTCGCGGCCCTCGTCCCGGGCTCCGGCGGTGACGCGTACGTTGGCACGCACCGCCAGCCACATCCCGAGGTAACCCACCGCCGCCGAGAACACCGCACCGACGACGAAGAAGAGGGAGCGCCCGATCCGTACGCCGGTGTCGGCGGGCAGCAGGAACAGCAAGCCGAAGACGAGCACCACGAACACGCTCAGCGTGCGGAACTGCCGGTTCAGGTAGGCCGCGGCGCCTTCCTGCACGGCGTGCGCGATGCTCTGCATCTTCTCGGTGCCCTCGCTTGCCGCCAGAACCTCTCGGCGGAACAGCGCCGCCATCACAAGCGCCGCGAGCGCCACCAGCGCGACCACGGCGATGTAGGAGAGGTTCGGTCCGGACAGCGTGATCACCGAGTCACCCTCTTGGGCGAGGATTGGCCCGGTCATACGTCCTCCTCGACGTGGCCCTCTCCCCACCGTCGCGGATGAGGGCCGGCTCTAATCACCTATCCCCGCGCGCGGGAGCGCGGCGGGGTCCAGGTCCAACGGTCAAAGTCTTCTGGGCCACGTGTCACTCGCGCCCCGACCCGATTGTGCTGGAGTGTACTTGCTCCCTATTGCCGCCGGTCATCGGGTTCGGAAACAAGATGCCGCGTCGTGCCGCCCTCACCGGCCGTCGGGCCGGTCCGACGGCCAGGCCATGGTCAGGCTCACGCCATCCGGCGAGGTGACCATGTCCAGCTTCGGCACCAGCTCAGACACCACCGCCAGCGCCGCTCCTGCCGGGAGTTCGCCTGCGTCCTCTCCGACCGCCGCGGACACGACCTCGACCGCGTCGCGGCCGTGCGCCGGGCTGAGAGACACGCCACTGTGTATCGAGACGGTCAAACCGTCCGAGTCCTCCACAACCACATCAACGGGCGCGTCCGGACGGTACCGCTCGTGCAGCGCCACGATGAGCCCGCACGCCTCTCCGACGGCGAGCCGGACCTCGTCGAGCGACTGGTCGTCCACACCCGACCGCCGCGCCAGCGACACCGCGACCTGACGCACGGTCCGGACGTGCGCCGCCCGGGCGCTGAAGCTCAGCTCGACCGTCCCCACGGTCGGCTACCCGCGCCGCGTTACCGGTTGGCCGCCACCGCGGCGGCGACTGAGTCGTGGATGGGGAAGACCCTGGTCAGCCCGGTGATCCGGAAAATCTTGAGGATCCTCTCCTGGGTACACACAAGGTGGAGCGAGCCGTCGTGGGTGCGAACTCGCTTGAGCCCGCCTACAAGGACACCAAGCCCCGTCGAGTCGAGGAACTCGACATCGGACATGTCGACGACGATGTCGTAGCGGCCGGAGTCGACCAGCTCGGTCAGTTGCTCGCGCAGCTTCGGTGCGGTGTAGACGTCGATCTCACCGCCAACTTCGATCACTGTCCGGCCACCTTCGGACCGAGTCGACAACCTCAGGTCCACGACACCTCCTCTTGGAGAACGTCGAACTCCGTCGCATTCAACCACGAGTCTCGGAGCATGCGTGCGGCTGGCTGGTGCGAGACTGCTTGACGTGCCTGTCGCGAGCGGGCTGTCCGCCACCCTCGTCACCGGCCGAGCGGACCGCGTGACGCATGTCGAGGTGCTCGCGGCGCGCGAAGGCGAGCCCGTCGGCTGGCCGGACTGGGTCGACCCGGTGGTGCGTGATCGGCTGCGTGCCGCGGGCGTCGCCGCACCCTGGTCCCACCAGGCCGAGGCCGCGACCCTCGCATGGCGCGGCCGATCCGTGGTCGTGTCGACCGGAACCGCATCCGGTAAGACGCTGGCCTACCTGCTGCCGGCCCTCACCGCCGCCCGCGCCGGCAGGCGGAAGGGCGGCACGACGCTGTACCTCTCGCCCACCAAGGCGCTGGCCGCCGACCAACTGCGCGCGCTCGACGCGCTCGGGGTGCCGGACGTCTTCGCGGCTGCGTATGACGGAGACACGCCAATCGAGTCCCGCGACGCCGCGCGCGCACACGCGACGTACCTGCTCACCAACCCGGACATGGTGCACCGGTCGCTGCTGCCCCGGCACCACCGTTGGGTCGGCTTCCTCCGGTCGCTGCGGTTCGTCGTGATCGACGAGTGCCACGCTTACCGCGGCGTTTTCGGCTCCCATGTGGCACAGGTGATCCGCCGGCTGCGCCGGGTCTGCGCCCGCTACGGCGCCCACCCCGTGTTCATCTGCGCGTCGGCGACCACCGCGGAACCCGCCGTGTCCGCCGCTCGGCTCACCGGGGCCGAGATCGTCGCGGTCACGAGGGAAGGGTCGCCGCGCGGAGAGCAGGAGTTCGTGCTGTGGGAGCCACCGGCCGACACGCTGCGCGGTGAGCACGGCGCGCCCCTCCGGCGCAGTGCGCTCGCCGAAACGGCAGACCTCCTCTCCGACCTGGTGGTGGCCGGTGCACGCGCCGTGGCGTTCGTCAGGTCCCGGCGGGCAGCCGAGACCGTGGCCACGCTCGCCCGAGGCAAGCTCGCCGAGGTGGACGGGGCGCTGGCGGGGCAGGTCGCCGCGTACCGGGCCGGCTACCTGGCCCACGAGCGCAGAGAGCTCGAGCGCGCGCTGCAGGCCGGCGACCTGCGGGCGGTCGCGGCGACCACGGCCCTCGAGCTGGGCGTCGACATCGCCGGCCTCGACGCGGTGATCATCGCCGGATGGCCGGGAACCCGCGCCTCGCTCTGGCAGCAGGCCGGCAGGGCGGGACGCTCGGGCAGGGGCTCGATCGCGGTGCTGGTGGCGCGCGACGATCCGCTCGACCACTACCTCGTGCAGCACCCGGAGGCCATCTTCGGCCAAGGCACGGAGGCGACCGTCTTGGATCCGGACAACCCGTACGTCCTGGCTCCGCACCTGTGCGCCGCCGCCCAGGAAGCCCCGCTGACCGACGCCGACGTCGCCCTGTTCGGCGAGTCGGCCCGGGACGTGCTGTCGGCTCTCGAGACGGAACGACTGCTGCGGCGCCGGTCTTCCGGCTGGTACTGGGTACAGCGGGGCTGGGCGCACGACCTGGCCGACCTGCGCGGCTCCGGCGGACCGCTGTTCCAGTTGGTGGAGGCCGCCACCGGACGGCTGCTCGGGACGGTGGACCCCGCGTTCGCCCATGCGGCCGTCCACGCCGGCGCGGTGTACGTCCACCAGGGCGACACCTACCTCGTCGAGCACCTCGACCTCGACGAGCACGTCGCGTTCGTCCGGCCCGAGGCCGTCGACTACACCACGACGGCGCGCTCGGTCACGGACGTGCGGGTGCTCGAGGTGGAGCGGGCCGTGTCCTGGGGTGCGGCGCGGCTGCACTTCGGCAGCGTCGAGGTGTCCAGCAGGGTCGTCTCCTTCCTCCGCCGCCGGCTGGGCTCGGGGGAGGTGCTCGGAGAGGAACCGCTGGACCTGCCGCC
The DNA here is from genome assembly GCA_964570165.1 of uncultured Actinomycetes bacterium. Taxonomy (GTDB): domain Bacteria; phylum Actinomycetota; class Actinomycetes; order Jiangellales; family Jiangellaceae; genus JBMCTR01. Next base: position 1,202 of record CAZMXH010000296.1, on the reverse strand, counting down.
CCGGGAGCTGGGTACGAAGGCTGTGTGGTGGACGCTGCCGGATTCGGTGCTGCCGGTTTCCGAGGAGACGGCTCCCGGGGCCGCCCACGCCGCTGAGCACGCCGCCATCGGCATACTGCCGCTGATCGCGACATGCGACCGGTGGGACATCGGCGGGCTGTCCACGGCGCGGCATCCCGACACGGGGATGCTGACCGTGTTCGTGCACGACGGACATCCGGGTGGCGCAGGCTTCGCAGAACGCGCATACCGGGCGGCGGCCACCTGGCTGCACGCGACTCGCCGGGCCATCATGAGTTGTTCATGCCGCACCGGCTGCCCGTCGTGCGTACAGTCTCCGAAGTGCGGTAATGGTAACGATCCACTAGACAAGGCCGGAGCCGTCCTGTTGCTCGACACGCTGCTCTCCGACGCGCCGCTGAACACCTAGGAGGCCGCCATGCTCGCCCTCGCCATCGTCGTGCTCGCCCTGGTGATCTTCCTGGTCGTGGTGTCCTTCGTGGGCAGCAGCCAGGAGGTCGTCATCGACTTCGCGAACGTGACCATTACCGCATCGGTGGGCGAGGTCTTCGTCGCAGGGGTGGTGGCCGGGCTCGTGGCCCTGGCATCGCTGGTGGCGCTGCGGATCTCGGTGCGAGGCCTCTGGAACCGGCGTAAGGAGGTGCGCGAGCTTCGCCGCCAGGTCGGTGTGACCGCACAGCCAGGCACGAGCGAGCGGACCGGGGGCGAGGTGCGACCGGCGACGGGTACCGATCGGAGGACCGAGAGCGCGGCGTCGGCTCAGCCCACCAAGGAGCAGCCCGCCGAACGGACCGCGGAAGAGGAGACCGGGCAGACCACGGAGGAGCAGGCGAAGGACACCGAGACCGGCATGTCGCCGCGGCAGGATCAGGAACAGGATCAGGAAGCGGAACGGGACGACAGGAAGCGCCTCCCCGACGAGCCGCGGTCCTGAGCCGCGCGGCAACCCGCGAGGCGCGGCGGAGAACCTGGGCCCGCGGTACGCAGCGAGCGTGACCCGATGAACCGGCTTGCCGCCATCCCCGCGCCCGCCCTCGTCCTGCTGGGCATCTGCTCGCTGCAGTTCGGTGCCGGCATTGCCAAGAACATCTTCGACGTGCTCCCGCCGAGTGCGGTGGTCACGCTGCGACTGGCGACCTCCGCCGTCATACTGCTGCTCCTTAGCCGCCGGCTGCTCCGGG
>CAZMXH010000295.1:0-4795 GCA_964570165.1 uncultured Actinomycetes bacterium | reverse complement strand
TTCTCTGCCGGACAGAAGGGATCATCCCGGCGATCGAGAGCGCGCACGCGCTGGCCGGCGCGCGCCGCCTCGGCCAGCGGCTAGGGCCCGGCTCGGTGATCGTGGTCTGCCTCTCAGGGCGCGGCGACAAGGACGTGGACACCGCGGCCCGCTGGTTCGGCCTGGTGGAGTCGACATGAGGCTCGACGAGGCGTTCGGTAAGGCCCGGGCGGACGGGCGGTCCGCGCTGATTGGTTACCTGCCTGCGGGCTACCCGAGCCTGGACGGCGGCATCGCCGCGATGCGCGCGATGGTCGATGCCGGCGTCGACATCGTGGAGGTAGGGCTGCCGTACAGCGACCCGCTGATGGACGGACCGGTCATACAGCAGGCCGTGGACGCCGCTCTGGCACGCGGGACGACCACCCCGGACGTCCTGCGCTCGGTCGAGGCCGTGGCAGCGATGGGCGTTCCCGCGGTGGTGATGTCGTACTGGAACCCGGTGCTGCGCTACGGCCCGCAGCGGTTCGTCCGCGAACTGACCGACGCTGGCGGAACCGCCGTGATCACGCCTGACCTGATCCCCGACCACGCAGACGACTGGCTCCCGGTAGCGCGTGCCGCGGGCGTGGACACCGTGTTCCTCGTGGCGCCGTCGTCGTCGAACGAGCGGATAGCGCTGACCGCAGAGGCGTCTCGCGGGTTCGTGTACGCCGCGTCCACCATGGGGGTGACGGGAACCAGAGAGCAGGTCAGCGGCGCTGCGGCCGGCCTCGTGGCCCGGGTGCGTGCCGCGACCGACCTGCCCGTGGCCGTTGGTCTCGGCGTGTCCTCCGGAGACCAGGCGGCCGAGGTCGCGAGCTTTGCGGACGGCGTGATCGTCGGCTCGGCTTTCGTTCGGCGGGTGTTGTCAGCCCCCGACCCGATGACTGGTGCGAGCGATGTTGCTACGCTCGCGACCGAACTGGCCGAAGGCGTTCGCCGCCGCTGACCACGGCGGGAACCCGGACCGCGAACGCGGGAGTTGTACGGGCGTGCGCGGCGTCACTGCGCCGGAACGTCGTCGACCAGTCGGTTGAGCAGGAAGGCATCACTTGCCATGAGCAGTAACAAGGCCACGGCGCGGGACCGCGTGAAGGCGATGCGCGAGGAACAGGCACGCAGGGAGCGCCGCCGCGAGCAGTTGATGAGGTTCGGCGTCGTCGCCGCGGTGGTGCTCGGGGTGGCCATCATCGTGATCGCTGTGATGGCGGTGCGCGACGCCTCGGACGCGCCGGCCGCGCAACCTTCAGGCGTGACCGAGGAGGGCGGCGGCGTGTCCGAGCAGGGCGCGGCGTCGGCCGATGTGCCGGTGATCGAGGTGTGGTTCGACTTCAGCTGCCCGCACTGCCGGGACTTCGAGGCGGCGAACGGTGACGCTCTGGCAGAGATGGCTGACGAAGGAGTGGCCGGGCTGGTGTACCGGCCGGTGACCTTCGTGGGCGGAGCCGCTTCGGTCCGGGCGACCAACGCCTGGGTATGCGCGCGGGAACAGGGCATGGGCGAGGAGTTCATGGACGCGGCCTACGCCCGGCAGGGTGCATACAGCAACCGGGAGCTGATCGACATCGGGGAGGACGACGTCGGGATCGAGGGCAGCGAGTTCGCCAGTTGCGTGTCCGGCGAGACCTACAACGACTGGGTGAACGCTTCGCACGCGGTCGGCACCGGCGAGCACGGCGTCGACACGACACCGACCGTGTTTGTCGTGCGCGGCGACGAGCGTACCGAGGTGCCGCCAGAACAGTGGACGCCGGACGGGCTGCGCGCCGCGGTGGAGGAGGCCGGTGGCGGTGAAGCCGGTGGCGATGATGCTGGCGGCGATGAGGCCGGCGGGTAGGACCCGCCTCATCGTGATCGCGGCGGCACGGTAGCGTCGCAGCGTGCTTTCTGGAGCTAGCGTGGTGTCGGAAGCTGTACTCGCGTCCATCCCCAGCCCGAGCCAGGGTGAGTGGTACCTGGGCCCGGTGCCGATCAGGGCGTACGCGCTCGCGATCCTGGCCGGCATCCTGGTCGCCATCTGGGTCGGGGAGAAGCGCTGGGTAGCCCGTGGCGGGCGGTCCGGCGAGGTCATGGACATAGCTATCTGGGCCGTGCTGTTCGGCATCGTGGGTGCGCGGGTCTACCACGTGATCACCGACTGGGACGCGTACTTCGGGTCGGGCCGGGATCCGCTCGACGTCTTCCGGCTGTGGGCCGGCGGGCTGAGCATCTGGGGCGCAATCTCGGCCGGTGTGCTCGGCGGCTACATCGCGGCGCGGCGTCGAGGCATCCCGTTCGCTCCGTTCGCCGATGCTGTCGCACCCGGAATCGTCCTGGCGCAGGCGATCGGCCGCTGGGGCAACTACTTCAACCAGGAGTTGTTCGGGGGGCCAACCGACCTGCCGTGGGGGCTCGAGATCACCCGGGAGGACCGGCTCCCAGAAGGATTCGCGCCAGGCGACACGTTCCATCCGACGTTCCTGTACGAGTCGCTGTGGGCTGTTGCCGTGGCGCTCGTGCTGATCTGGGCTGATCGCCGGTTCCGGATGGGTCACGGCCGGGTGTTCGCGCTCTACGTCGCGCTGTACACCGCAGGTCGGACCTGGATCGAGTTACTGCGGATCGACGACGGCGGGGTGGTCGACGGGCCCGCACGTGAGATCTTCGGGCTTCGGATCAACGCCTGGGTGTCGATGCTGTTGTTCGTCGCCGCGGTCGTCTACATCGTGGTTTCCGCGCGCAGGCGGCCCGGCCGGGAGGAGGTCGTCCGGCCGGAGGAGGCCGAGGAGGCGGCGCCGCTGGATCCCGAGGCCGAGGCGGAGGCCGACGCAGCGGCCAAAGCGGTCGAGGAGGCCTGGGCGGCTCGTCGGTCCACCGACGACGCCTCAACCGACACGGTGGCCGCGGATGAGGGCGCTGGCGAGGCCGAGCAGGCGGGACGCGCCGAGGAGCCGGAAAATGGCGCATCGTCTACCGCCGAGGAGCCGCCATCCGAGAAGGCGGCCGGCGATACTGCCGACGAGAGCGAGCAGACCTCCAGCGGGAAGAAGTCCTCGTCGTAGTCCTGCACCTGCTGGCCCACGTCGGCCCCAGCGAGATCGTCGATACGCGAACCGCACCGCAATACTCAATTCGCCGGTAACGCCGTTGTACTAGTCGGTAGGCGGCGAGTTGAGTATTGACGAGCGTTCGCCGCTGCTCAGGTAAGCCTCATCAACGTTGTTGGCTGCTGGTTAAGCCTCTAGCATCACAAGCTATGACGACCGGACCGTCCACCGTCGAACACGAGCACGCAGACGTCACCGGGGGTTGGCTGCGCCCCGCCGTATTCGGCGCGATGGACGGGATGGTGTCCAACTTCGCGCTGATCGCGGGTGTGGCCGGCGGCGGCGTCAGCCCGCGGGTGGTCGTCCTTACGGGCCTGGCCGGCCTGGCGGCCGGCGCGTTCAGCATGGCCGCTGGAGAGTACACGTCGGTGGCTTCCCAGGCCGAGAACGCCGAGGCGGAGATCGCTAAGGAGCGGGAGGAGCTCCGGATCAACCCGCAGGCCGAGGAGGACGAGCTGGCCGCCGTGTATATGGAGCGCGGCATCGAGCCGGAGCTGGCCCGAGAGGTGTCGCGGCAGTTGCACCTCGATCCGGAGCGGGCGCTGATCGTCCACGCGAAGGAGGAGTTGGGGGTCACGCTGGAGGATCTGCCGTCTCCTGTGCTGGCGGCGGTGGCATCCTTCCTGTCGTTCGCAGTGGGTGCGCTGGTCCCCGTACTCCCGTACCTGCTGGGCGCTCAGTCGCTGTGGCCGGCGATCATCGTGTCGCTGCTCGGACTGTTCGGTGCTGGAGCGGTTGTGACTCGCCTGACCTCCCGTCCGTGGTGGTTCGGCGGGCTTCGTCAGCTGTTCCTCGGTGCCGCCGCGGCCGCCCTGACCTACGGCATCGGTTCACTGGTTGGGGCTGGCTTGAGCTGAATCGCCACGATATACGGTAGCCTCACGAAAACGCCGCAGGGCCAACGTCGTCCCCGCCCGCCGCCACGACGACGGGAGTGCCGATGCGCCATGACGGACTGTACGCGGGTCCCCGCGAGCAGGGTCTGTACAACCCCCGGTTCGAGCACGACGAATGTGGCGTCGCATTCGTCGCCACGCTCACCGGCGAGCCGAGCCACGACATCGTCGACCACGGCCTGACCGCGCTGCGCAACTTGCAGCATCGCGGCGCTTCTGGTGCTGAGAAGGATTCCGGTGACGGCGCGGGACTGCTGGTCCAGGTGCCGGACGCGTTCTTCCGCGAGGTGGTCGAGTTCGACCTCCCGGCGCCCGGAGCATATGCAGCCGGGCTGGCGTTCCTGCCGGACGACGACGCAGCGGAGCGGTCGGCGCGGAACCGGATCGCCGAGCTCGCCGGTGAGGAAGGGCTAGCCGTCCTTGGCTGGCGAGACGTGCCGACGACCCCTGAGCTGGTCGGCTCCACCGCCAGGGCGACGATGCCGCGGATCCGCCAGCTGTTCGTTGCCGGGGCGCTGGACGGTTCCCTCCACGGGATCGACCTCGATCGACTTGCCTACTGCTTGCGCAAGCGCGCCGAGCACGAGCTGCCGGTCTACTTCCCGAGCCTGTCCGCCCGAACCATCGTGTACAAGGGGATGCTCACAACCGGACAGCTCGAGCCGTTCTTCCCGGACATCTCGGACCGCCGGTTCGCCTCCGCGTTGGCCGTCGTCCACTCTCGGTTCTCGACGAACACCTTCCCGAGCTGGCCGCTGGCGCATCCGTACCGGTACCTCGCGCACAACGGCG
>CAZMXH010000294.1:0-4814 GCA_964570165.1 uncultured Actinomycetes bacterium | reverse complement strand
GGCGGTCGTTCGAGGCATACCCCATCGTGGTGGGGATCTCCGGCGCGACGTCGGTGCAGGTGCCGTTGGACGCTGCGGCGCGGCACGACCTGCCGGCGATGGCGGCCGCCGTGACCGACCGCACCCGCCTCGTCCTGGTGTGCTCGCCCAACAACCCGACGGGCCCGGTAGTCCATGACGAGGAGTTGCGCGCCTTCCTCGACCGAATTCCCTCTGACGTCCTGGTCGTCCTCGACGAGGCGTACCGGGAGTTCGTCCGTGATCCCGCGATGGCGGACGGCCTCGACACCTACCGCGACTACGGCAACGTCTGCGTGCTCCGGACGTTCTCCAAGGCGTACGGTCTTGCCGGGCTGCGGGTCGGGTTCGCGATCGCCCATGAGGAAGTAGCGGACGCGCTGCGCAAGACCGCCGTGCCGTTCGGTGTCTCGGGCGTCGCCCAGCGTGCGGCCATCGAGTCGCTGCGTCACGAGGATGAGCTGGCCGAGCGCGTCGAGCGACTGGTGGCGGAGCGCCGCAGGGTGTGGACGGCACTCGTGGACCAGGGCTGGGACGTCCCCGCGACCGAGGCGAACTTCGTCTGGCTGGCACTCGGCGAGGAGTCGGAGGCGTTCGCCGCCGCGTGCGAGGAGGCGGGTCTTATCGTTCGGGCCTTCCGCGGCGACGGATGCAGGGTTACAGTGGCTGAACGCGAGGCGAACGACCGACTGATCGAGGTCGCCGACGCCTGGAGGAAGCGGAGTGGAAGCGGTTGAGTGCCGACGGCGCCCGCGGTTTGGGGGGCACAGGTGGGCGCCACCTATCACGTCCTAAAGGTTCTGCGTGCTATGTGAACTTCCCGAAATGGGGACTAGCGCGAGCATGACACCTCGTAGTGAAATGATGTCATGGGTGAACGTCAAGCGCAGTACAAAAATCAGTCCAAGAGCGCGGACGACCCGCCGTCGTCGGCAATCGGTGAACGGATTCAGGCGCGACGGCTCGAACTCGGCCTCACTCAGGCCGAGGTCGCGGCCGGCATGCTCTCTCCCAGTTATCTTTCCCTCGTTGAGAGCGGCCGCCGGCAACCGGCCCCTGCTGCCCTGAAGCACATTGCCGAACGGTTGGCAGTCGATGCCGACTTCCTTCGGGACGGCATCGACGCGGAGGTCCGCCACCGTGCCCGGCTGGCGCTCGGGCACGCCGAGTTGGCCCTCCGCCGCGGTGACGTGGAGGACGCCTACCAGCGTTTCCGCGCCCTCGACCGCGACCCGGGGTTGTCCGAAGAGCAGCACCGACAGGTCCGGATGGGACGGGCCCGCGCCGCTGAGCGCAAGGGCGACCTCGACGAGGCGTTGGGCATCCTCGTCGAGTTGGCCGAGGAAGCTCGCAAGGAGCCCGAGGTGCGGCCCTGGCTGGACGTGTCGGAGGCGCTGAGCCACTGCTACCAGCAAGCCGGTGATCTAGATCTCGCTATCCACACCGGCGAGGACGCCATGCGGACCGCGGCCGAACTGGGCCTCGAGGGCTCGGACGAGTACGTCCGGCTTGGTTGCACCGTGCTGTCGGCCTACTACGAGCGTGGCGATCTAGCCCGCGCGACCATGCTGGCGGGTGAACTGGTCAACGTGGCCGACAACTCCGGTGCGCCGCACACCCGCGGCACCGCGTACTGGAACGCCGCGATCGTCGCGGAGTCGCGGGGGCGCCTCGGTGAAGCGCTGGCGCTTGTCGATCGGGCACAGGAGTTGTTTGGAGAGAGCGACGACCTGCGGAACCTGGCGCGCCTGCGGGTCGGCTACGCGTGGCTGCTGCTGCAGCAGTCGCCGCCACAGGCGGCTCGGGCGCTCGAACTGCTGGACGACGTGCGTTCCGAGATCACCGCGTACGGCGGCGCCGTCGACCTCGGCTACTGCGACACCGAGCGGGCGCGAGCGTTGCTCTTGCTGGGCCGCATCGGCGATGCGAAGGCCGCCGTCGAGGGGGCGCTCATCAGCCTCGGTTCGCAGCCGCGGATCGAGGCGGCGCGGGCGCGGCTGCTCCTGGGCCGGATTCTGCGTGAGCAGGGCAGGACGGCCGACTGCCTCGAGCAGTGCGCGGCGGCCGCGGCGATCCTGGAGTCACTGGGGCCGTCACGGCAGGTGGCGTCGGCGTGGAGGGAACTCGGCGACCTCTACCGGGAGATAGGCCGGGTCGACGACGCGCTTGCGGGCTACGACCAGGCGTTCCGCGCGGTGCGGGTAGCGCCGGCGACCGGGGTCGGACCGGTAACGACCAGCCTGCTTCCGTCCAACGCCGAGCGACCCGTGGACGGCGCAGACGCCAACATGATCGCGGCCGCGAAGCATCGCCAGGTAAGCATTTGACGACAGATCTTACTTCGGGCTTAACTGACAGATGCGTCCCCTGGTTCGTGCCCGCACCACGGGGGAGCGCGCGCACGACCAGGGGACGCCCTGGTCAGGTCACGCGGACTCGAGCGATCTGCCGCGACTGGGCGACGAGGTCGCCCGCCGAGTCGTAGACCTCCGCCTCTTCGTCGAACCAGTCGTCACGTACCAGCCGTCCGCGTAGGTGCACCGCCAGCCAGCCGTCCGCCGGCAACGCCCGCGTGAGCACTGATAGCTGGACGGTCGGCGCCCAGCCGAGCCGGCCGAGCCCGAAGACGGTCGGGGGCAGCGCGTCGACCGCGAGGGCAAGAACGAGCGGGTCGGGCGTGGTGCCGTCGGCCAGCCGGAGGTGGCCGCGCATCGCCAGGGAGCCGGCGGGGTGGCCGGAGAACCAACCCAGCGTCTGCGGGTCGAGCCGGAGGTCGACGTGCTCGAGCAGCCCCACGTGGGTGCCGTCCGGCAGGTCGACGACGGCAGGGACGCACTCCTCCAGCGGGGCCACCGGTTCGGGCGGCGGGCCGTTCCACTCCGGTACCGAGCGCGCGTCCAGTTCCGCCATCGTGGAGGTGACGTGCATCAGCGGCAGGTCGTTCTGCTCAAGGGTGGCATGCAGCGTCGCGGTCGTCCGGCCGACACGCAGCGTCCGCACCGTGATGAGGGCGGCGCCTGCCCGGGGGCGGTCCAGGTAGTGCGCGCTGGTGGCGATGGGGTGCGGCTGGCTGGACTCGGTGAGCATCGCCCTCATGACCAGTGCCAGCAGGTATCCGCCATTGGGTACCTCTCCAACCGACCACGTGCCGTCGATCACCGCGTCGTATCTGCCGGCTTCCAGCTTTCGAACGGACTTGGCGTCGTTGAAGTCACCCACGGTTGATGACCCTAGCACTCGTGATCTTGGCCGCATTGTTCGAAATGACCAAGGTGGCCATGACCGGTTTGTACCATGACTGGTCCCGGCCTCCGCGAGAAGTCGGTACCGTGAACGTCAACGGTCCAGGTGCTCAGCGCGCGGTCCGTCCACCCAAGACCGGCCGCTTGCTGGGCGGCAAGGCGTAGCGCGACGGCTACGGCGGTGACCCCGCATAAGCCGACAACGTGAAGGAGACGTGATGACCGTCGAAACACCTCAGACGGCCGCCGGACCGCCCCCTGAAGCAGGGCATCCGCTGGTCCAGTTGCTGACTCCCGAGGGTGAGCGGGTGCCCAACGGGGAGTACGACCCGCTGATCGCGGACGTAACCGAGGACGATCTCCGCGGCTTCTATCGCGACCTGGTGATGGCGCGGCGGGTGGACACGGAGGCCGTGGCCCTGCAGCGCCACGGCGAGCTCGGGTTGTGGGCCTCGCTGCTCGGGCAGGAAGCGGCGCAGATCGGCTCGGGCCGGGCGCTTCGGCCGCAGGACCACGTGTTCCCGACGTACCGGGAGCATGGCGTGGCCTGGTGCCGCGGCGTGGACCCCGCACAGCTGCTGGGCCTGTTCCGGGGCGTCGACCAGGGGTCATGGAACCCGCGGGAGAACAACTTCCACCTCTACACGATCGTTGTCGGCGCGCAGACACTGCACGCCACCGGCTACGCGATGGGCGTGCAGCGCGACGGCGCGGTCGGCACCGGCGATCCGGACCGCGACACCGCGGTCATCGCGTACTTCGGTGACGGTGCTACCAGCCAGGGTGACGTCAACGAGTCGTTCATCTGGGCGAGCGTGTTCAACGCACCGATCGTGTTCGTCTGCCAGAACAACCAGTGGGCGATCTCCGAACCGCTAGAACGACAGACCCGGGTGCCGCTGTACAAGCGCGCCGGCGGCTTCGGCTTTCCGGGCGTGCGGGTGGACGGTAACGATGTGCTCGCCTGCCTGGCGGTGACGCGCTGGGCGCTGCAGCGTGCCCGAGACGGTGAAGGCCCGACGCTCGTCGAGGCGTTCACCTACCGGATGGGCGCGCACACCACCTCCGACGACCCCACCCGGTACCGCTCCGCGGCGGAGTTGGAGCACTGGAAGCTCAAGGACCCGATCGAACGGGTCAAGGCGTACCTGACCCGTACCGGCGCAGCCGATCAGAAGTTCTTCGACGGCGTGGACGCGGAGGCAGAGGAACTGGCCGAGCATCTTCGGACTACCTGCCGGTCGCTGCCGGACCCGGAGCCGACGTCGATCTTCGATCACGTCTATACGGAGCCGACCCCGCAACTCGTCGCACAGCGCGACAGCATGGCCGCGTACCTGGACTCCTTCGTCGAGGGAGGTGTGCGATGAGCACCCAGCTTCCGCTCGGCAAGGCGATCAACGTAGGCCTGCGGCGCGCCATGGAGGCCGACGACAAGGTGCTCGTGATGGGCGAGGACGTCGGCAAGCTCGGCGGCGTCTTCCGTGTCACCGATGGTTTACAGAAGGACTTCGGCGAGGACCGGGTCATCGACACCCCGCTGGCGGAGTCGGG
>CAZMXH010000293.1:0-4821 GCA_964570165.1 uncultured Actinomycetes bacterium | reverse complement strand
CGCTGGTGCGGGTAGAACCGGGCGATGTCCGCGCCGTGCAGGTCGATCTCCGGCGCGCCCTCGGTCATCCACTGGGCGAGCATCCGGCCGACGCCGGGCCCCTCCTTGATCCAGACCGCCGCGGCCGACCACAGGCCCCGGACCTCGGGTGTCTCGCCGAGGACGGGGCTGGCGTCCGGCGTGAGTGAGAGCAGCCCGTTGATCGCGTGCCGGACACCCGCGTCCTCACGACCGAGGATCTCCGGGAACAGCTGGAGTGCCTGCTCCAACTGCGGGTCGAAGTCATCCGCGGTGAACGGCAGCTGGGTCGGCGATAGCGCGGCCTCGCCCAGCTCCGGGATCTCGTCCGCGTCGTAGAGGATCGGGCGGTGCGCGTACGAGCCGATCTCGAGATCCGCGCCGTTCTGCCGTTCGTACATCAACGGGTCCATGTCGCGGACGATCGGGTAGCCGATCTCCGAGCCGGTGGCGGCGAGCTCCGGAATCGGACCGACGTCGATCATCTGATGGACGGCCGGTGTCAGCGGGATCTTGGCCCCGGCCATCGCGGCGATCCGCGGACTCCATACACCGCACGCCACGACCACAACCGGGGTTTCGACGTGCCCGCGGTCGGTGCTTACCCCTGTCACGCGGCCGCGCTCGACGGAGATGCCGGTGACCGCGGTGCTGGCGGCGACCGTCAGCGCGCCTTGGTCGATCGCCCGCTGCCGCATCAGGGCGCCCGCCTGCAGCGGGTCGACGACGGCAACCGAAGGGGTGTAGAAGGCCGCCCGCACCAGGTCGGCATTGATGAACGGAAGCATGTCCTTGACCTGTGCGGCCGTGATCAGCTCCGACTCGATGCCCCACGCCGTCGCCGAGGCCATCCGGCGGTGCAGCTCGTCGACGCGCTCCGGCTCCCTGGCGATCTCGACGCCGCCGCAGGTGGTCAGCACGCCGAGCTTCTCGTACTGCCGCATCGAGTCGAGCGTCAGCGCGGTGATCTCCTTGGAGTGGTCGACGGGGAAGATGAAGTTGGACGCGTGCCCGGTCGAACCGCCCGGATCGGGCAGCGGTCCCTTGTCGACCAGCACGATGTTCCGCCAGCCCTGGTCCGCCAGGTGGTGCGCGACGGAGTTGCCGACGATGCCCGCGCCGATCACGACGACGTCCGCTCTGTCTGGCAGAGTGGTCATGGCGAGCTCCTCTCGGACGGGTAGTCAGGAAAGCCCGACGATCTCTCCAGCGCTGTCGATGTCGATCCGCTCGGCGGCCGGCGTGGCCGACAGGCCGGGCATCGTCCGCATCTCGCCGCAGATCGGGTAGATGAACCCGGCGCCGACGGACGCCCGCACCTCGCGCACCGGCAGCTTCCAGCCGGTGGGCGCCCCCTTGAGCGCCGGGTCGGCCGATAGCGACAGGTGGGTCTTCGCGATGCACACCGGCAGCGTCCCGAAGCCGAGCCGCTCGTAGGCGTCGAGCTGCCGCCCGGCGGTGGGGGAGACCTCGATACCGTCCGCGCCGTACATCTCGCGCGCGATGGTCTCGATCTTGTCCCGCAGCGGTAGCTCGTCCGGGTACAGGAAGCGGAAGCCGCTAGGCTCCTCGCAGGCCTCGGCCACTGCCTCGGCGAGCTCGACGGCTCCCTTTCCGCCCTCCGTGAAGTGGGTGCACACGGCCGCGCGGACGCCTTCGGCGGTGGCCACGTCCACGACCGCTTGCCGCTCGCTGGCGTGGTCGGTGGGGAACGCGTTGACCGCGACGACCGGGGTGACGCCGTGCCTGCGGACGTTCGCGATCTGCTTGCGCAGGTTGGCCGCGCCCTCGAGGACGTCGTCCGGGTTCTCCGCCAGCAGGTCGTCGGGCAGTGGCTTGCCGGCGACTATCCGGTACTTCCCCGTGTGCGCCTTGAGCGCCCGGACGGTGGCCACGATGACGGCGGCGTCGGGGCGCAGGCCGGACGTGCGGCACTTGATGTTGAAGAACCGCTCCGCTCCCATGTCGGCGCCGAACCCGGCCTCGGTGATCAGGTACTCGCCGGCCCGAATGCCGACCATGTCGGCCACGACGGACGAGTTGCCGGTCGCGATGTTGCCGAACGGCCCGCAGTGCACGAGCACAGGCGTCTGCTCGACCGTCTGCATCAGGTTCGGCTTGATCGCCTCGCGCAGCATGACGCACATCGCGCCCGCCGCGCCGAGTTGCTCGGCGGTGACCGGACCGCCGTCGTAGTCGTAGCCGACGACGATGCGCCCGAGGCGCCTGCGGAGGTCCTCCAGGCCGGTCGACAGCGCGAGAACGGCCATCACCTCGCTGGCCGCGGTGATGTCGAAGCCGGTCTGCCGCGGTGCGCCGTCGGTGCGCCTGCCGAGGCCCGTGACGATCTCCCGGAGGTTCCGGTCGTTCACGTCGAGCACCCGCCGCCAGGTGATCTCGTGCGGGTCGATGCCGAGCTTGTTGCCCTGGTAGATGTGGTTGTCGATCATCGCAGCTAGAAGGTTGTGCGCCGCGGTGACCGCGTGCATGTCGCCGGTGAGGTGCAGGTTGAGCGCCTCCATCGGGGCGACCTGGGCATACCCGCCGCCCGCCGCACCGCCCTTGATGCCGAAGGTGGGGCCCATGGACGGCTGCCGGATCGCGATGACGGCCCGCTTGTTCAGCTGGCCGAACGCCTGCCCGAGGCCGACGGTTGTCGTGGTCTTGCCCTCGCCGAGCGGTGTGGGTGTGATCGCGGACACGACCACGTATTTCGCGCTGGGCCTGTCGGCTAGCTCGGATACCGCAGACAGGTCGATCTTCGCCGCGGCCCGGCCGTACGGCTCGATGAGATGCTCCCCGATGCCGAGTGCGGCACCTATCTGGTTCAGCGGCCGGAGAACGGCGCCGCGCGAGATCTCGAGGTCGGTAGGCATGGCCATCGAAGTCCTCCGCTGGGTCAGGCCGCTGTGCGGCGACGGTTGCGACGAGCGTCGTGCAGCCAACCGACGGTGGCGCCGACCTGGTTGAACGTGTAGATGTGCAGCCCCTCGACCGAGCATCGGCCGTCGCGCACCCGGGCCGCGAGCTTGCGGACCAGCCCGTCGGGCCGGTAGCCGCGAGGGCGGAGCAACTGACGGGCGACCGACGCGTTGCGGCGCGCGAACTTCAGCGAGTCACCGACGCCGACCTTGAGACTGATCCGCAGCAGCCGGCCGGAGTCCACCGCGCCGGGCACCCCGACCACCAGGGGCAGATGGATGCCCCGTCGGGCGGCCTCGGCGGCGAACCGGCAGATCGCGTCCGCGTCGAAGCACAACTGGGTGACGGCGTAGTGGGCATAGCGCTGCTTCGCCGCCAGATCTGCCCACAGTACGTCGTCGGCGATCGCCGGGTGCCCTTCCGGATACGCCGGGACGCCCACGCGCTGGAACCGGACCGTCAGCCCGTCCAGCGCCCGGAGCAGTGCGAGTCCGTCCCGGAACGCACCGGCCGGCCCGGCGGTGTCGCCGCCGACCACGAAGACCTCCGTCACGCTGGCGTCCTGCAGCCGCTTGGCGATCACCGCCAGTTCGGCCTCGTCCCGTATCTGCCGGGCGGCCAGGTGCGGTACCGCATGGTGGCCGCGCTCGGCGAGGGCCTCGACGAGGGAGATCGTCGCGTCGAGGCCCCGGGCCGGGGACGCGGTGACGGTAACCGTGGAGCCCTGCGGCAGGACGCGAGCCTCGGCGAGCGCGCCGGGCAGGGGGATCAGTTCAAAGCGCGGCGCGTCGAGGATGCCCATCCAGCATCAGCCCCGGAGGTTGGCCTTGGGCGTGTGCTTCTTCGGGTCAACGAACGGTTTCTCGACCACGGTTCCGCTGCGCGCTCCTCCCGGCGTGTGGATGACCAGCGGAGTGCCCAGCGCCGTGTGGTCGATGGCCAGCATGGCCAGCCCGATGTTGCGCTCCAGCCGGGGAGAGAAGCAGGCGCTGGTCACCTTGCCGATCGACGCGCCGCCGGATGCGGCCTGGACCGGGAACGGCTCGATCATGGAGCCGTCGTTGTACGACCCGAGCGGGTCGCCGTCGATCTCGACCCCGACCATGAGCCGCGATATGCCGCGCTCCTTCGCCCGCAAGAGCGCCTGCTTGCCGATGAAGTCCGCCTCCTGATCGAGGTCGACCATCCACTTGTAGTCGTAGCCCACTTCCAACGGGTTGGTGTCGAGCGTGATGTCGCAGCCGTAAGCGAGCATCCCGGCCTCGATGCGGCGGATGTGGCTCGGCCCGATCGGCCGCAGGCCGTGTGGACGCCCGGCCTCCCAGACCTTGTCCCACAGCCGGCCGGCGTTCCGGGTGGCATCGAACAGGTAGATCTCGTAGCCGATCTCCGCGGTGTAGCCGGTGCGGCTCACGACGACGTCGAGGTCGTCGAGCCGGTAGGACCGCAGGAAGTAGTACGGCACGTCGAGGATCGACTCCCCGAACAGGTCGACCATGACGTCCACCGAGCGCGGGCCCTGCACCTGTAGCGGCGCGACGTCGACCTCCTTGATCTGAACGTTCCAGCCGCCGGCGTGCGCGAGGCCCATGGCCCACAGCCCGACGTCGCTGTCCGCGAGCGACAGCCAGAACCGGTTCTCATCCACGCGGAGCAGCACGGGGTCGTTGACGATGCCGCCGTCGGGCGCGGTGATGAACACGTACTTGCACTGGCCGACCGCGCACTTGGTCAGGTCACGGGGGACCAGCATGTTCGTGAAGTCGAACGCGTCCGGCCCGGAGATCTCGATCTGCCGCTCGACGCCGACGTCCCAGAGGGTCGCTCCCGTCAGCAGCGCCCAGTACTCATCGACAGGGTCGCCGTAGTGCCGGGGGTGGT
>CAZMXH010000292.1:0-4838 GCA_964570165.1 uncultured Actinomycetes bacterium | reverse complement strand
ACGTGGTGAACGTGATCGAACCACACGTCACGTCAGCCGGGCAGCACTTCCAGCAACGCGCGGGGGCCTAGCACGGTTGCGCCGGCCGACTCGACGGTCGCACGGAGCGGCCGGTCGGCGGTCACCACGACGACATGGGCGTCGGAGTCGTCCCGTACCGCGGTAGCCGCCTTCGCGGCGAGCAGGCTGTCCCCATCGGCGCTCGCCGGGTGAACCGCTACGCCATCGACGCCGAGCAACCCGGCCGCCCTGCCCTCCACGATCAGGTGAACCTCCGGCCACCAGGTGTGCCCGGGCAGCCCGAACGTGGCGGCGGGCAGCCCACGCTGGGCCACACACGCGAGGGAGTCCCGCAGGCGAGCGTTCGCGCCCAGCCGGTCCCGCCACCATCCGTCCGGACGGGAGCCCACCACGTTGGCGGCGTCGACGAGGACGATCAAGCGCCGCCGGACCAGGTGCCGAATATGCGCCCAGGTGGCCGCGAAGGCGGGGTGCAATGGCAGGCCGGTCACCTCGTGGTGAGCGACCCACCGTACGTCCAAGCTCTCCCAGTTGGCGGCGCGGGCGTCGATGCGGTCGGCGACATGCCCGACGACGGTGGTGTACGACCAGTCCTCGTGGTCTTCCACCCAACTGAAGGCGAACCGGACCAGATCGGCCGGCACCGCAGCCTCCTCGGCGGCCTCCCGCAGCGCCGCCTTGTGCGGCGTCTCTGTCGAGGTCCGCGCACCGCCGGGAACGCTCCAGGTGCCGCCCTCGTGGCTGCGCTCGGCACGGTGCTGTAACAGCACCGAGCCGTCCGGCGAGACGAGCAGCAGGCCGGCCGCGCCGTACCGCCCCCAGTGGCGCCGACCACATCCGCAGTCGACCCAGCCGTCCCCGTCACCGTGGTGCAGTCTCATCCTCAGAGGTCCTCACGGCAGCGGATCGGCGCCGGACAGCCAACGGGATCACGTACCACAACACCGCAAGCCAGGCGACGACCGCTGCGACCATCGCGATCGCACCCGAACGCGGGAGAACCACGTCCAAGGCCAGTAGCAGCCCGCCCGCGATGGCCAGCAGCATGAGCACCAGGCCCCCGATTGCCATCGCGGAGGCGGTGGTCACGAGTTCCACCCGGAGCAGGCGGCGGTAGAGCAGCCGGTGCATCGACACCGGAGCGATCAGCAGCCCCGTGGCCATCGCGGTCACGATGAGGGTCACCGCGAAGACGGCGTGTGTAAAGGCTCCGGCCTCCTGGAACGGCCCGCGGAACGCGAGGATCAGCAGGAAGGCGAACAGGATCTGCACGCCGGTCTGAGCAACCCGCAACTCCTGCAGCAACTCGTTCCAGTGCCGGTCGAGCCGCGCCGCCACCGGCTCCTCGCGGGTGTATCGCCGATCGTCCATCGCCAGTTCGCTCCGAGTCCCTCCCTGCCCTCGACGCTACCGCTATCGTCGCCCGATGGAGTTCCAGGAGGTCGTGCGGCGGCGGCGCATGATCCGCAACTTCGCGGAGCGTCCCGTCGACCAGGCAGCGGTCGAGCGCGTCCTCGAGAACGCGATCCGGGCGCCGTCGGCCGGGTTCAGCCAGGGCTGGGCCTTCCTGCTGCTCGACCGGCCCGCGGACGTGGCCCGGTTCTGGGCGGCGGCTACCCCACCGGGCCGGGGGACGGACGCATGGTCGGCCGGCATGCGCCGAGCGCCGGTGATCATAGTCCCGCTGTCCTGCAAGGACGCCTACCTCGACCGCTACGCCGAGCCCGACAAGGGGTGGACCGACCGGGACGAGGCGCGGTGGCCGGTGCCGTACTGGCACATCGACACGGGCATGGCCGCGCTGCTCATGCTGCTGACGGCCACGGACGAAGGCCTCGGGGCATGCTTCTTCGGCATCCCGCCCGAGCAGGTCCCGGCATTCCGGACCAGCTTCGGCGTCCCGGACGACCACACCCCGATCGGCGCGATCGCTCTCGGCCATCGCGCGGCCGACCGGCCGTCGCCGTCGCTGCGCCGGGGACGCCGGCCCGTTGCCGAGGTCGTGCACCGCGGCCGGTGGTGAGCCGACGTGCGCCCTCACGACGCCGCGGCTGTGCCATAACGCTTCTCCGCTCTTGCCCTCGCCTTGGCGGCCTCCACCTCGCGGTCGCGCGGGGGAGCGGTGGTCACGAGGCTGTTCAGCAGCGTCCTTGTGGCTCCCGCGACCGCCTCGACTGCCGCGTTGAACGCCTCCGCGTTCGCGGCCGAAGGGCGGCTCGAGCCGCTGATCTTGCGGACATACTGCAGCGCCGAGGCGTAGATCTCCTCCTCGGTGGCGGGCGGGTCGAAGTTGTGGAGCACCCGAATGTTTCGACACATGCCTCCAGTGTGGCAAGCGGCGCACCTGGCCGCCGCGGTCAGCCCCGGCCCGGACGCTGGAACCGGGCGGCCGTCCGGTTCCGTGCTCGTGGACGGGCTTCGTCGCGCGAACCCGGACGGCGCGCCGGCAGAACGGACGGTCGCCCTCAAGGTCGAACCGCTAGGCACAGCTGTCCATTTCGGACCGCTCGGCCATCGCCGATGGCGGTTCAACGGCCGCGGTGTCCGAGGGGGGACTTGAACCCCCACCCCCTTTACGGGGACTAGCACCTCAAGCTAGCGCGTCTGCCTATTCCGCCACCCGGACAAGCTACCGGGCCCACGAAGCCCGCAGCGCAGAAACTGTACCAAACGGGGGAGCGAAGCGGCCATGTTGATCACCCCTCCGAGCGGCTGATTCGTCGCCCTCAGCGGGTCAAGTAGTGGCTGAACCAGTCCCGGGCGAGCTTCGCAACCTGATCCAGCGCTCCCGGCTCTTCGAACAAGTGCGTCGCATCCGGGACCACGCTGAGCCGGTTCTCGCACCGCATCTCCCGCTGCGCCTCCTCGTTGAGCCGCAGCACGACCTCGTCTCGGCTGCCGACCACGAGCAGCGTCGGAGCTTCGACCGCGGCGAGCCGTGGCCGGGCAAGGTCCGGACGGCCACCGCGGGAGACGATCGCATTTACCTTCACGCCGGGCTCGGTCGACGCCCACAGCGCGGCCGCCGCGCCCGTGCTGGCACCGAACAGGCCGATCGGCAGCTTGCCGGTGTCGCGTGCACCGGCCCAGCTGATCGCGGCCACCATCCGGGACGCGAGCAGCTCGATGTCGAAGACGTTCGCCCGGTCCTCGGCCTCCACCGGTGTCAGCAGGTCGAACAGCAGCGTGCCCAGCCCGTCAGCCTGCAAGGTGGCGGCCACCTGCTGGTTACGCGGGCTCAGCCGGCTGCTGCCGCTGCCGTGCGCGAAGATCACCAGTCCCGTGGCGCCGGTCGGCACAGTGAGCCGTCCGGGAAGCTCCACCCCGCCAGCATCGACGACGACGTCGGAGTCGGATCGCTGCCGCGCGGCCGCCTCCTCGAGCAGCGCGATCACCTGTTGGTCGGGGGTCTGGCGGAAGTCGTCGTACCACTGGCCGATCGATGACAGCCATCTCGGCTGCTCCACGCAGACGACCTCGTCAGCTACCTCGGCGAGGGCCTGGACGGTCTCCGGAGGGGCGACCGGCACGCCGAGCACGACGCGTTCGGCTCCGTGGGCGCGGGCGATCTGGCAGGCCGCCCTGGCTGTCGCGCCGGTGGCGATCCCGTCATCGATCACCACGGCGATCTTCCCCGACAGCGACACCGATGGCCGGTCGCCGCGGAACCGGCGGCTGGCCCGCTCGAGCTCGCGGAGCTGGTGCTCTTCCACCGCGGCCAGATCGTCCGGCTTGACTTGCACGACGCGCAATACATCCTCGTTGAGGACTCGGACGCCACCTTCACCGATCGCGCCCATGGCGAGCTCAGGCTGCTGCGGCACGCCAAGCTTGCGGACCATGATCAGGTCGAGCGGCGCGTCGAGGGCCGCGGCCACCTCGGACGCGACCGGGACGCCGCCGCGGGGGAGGCCTAGCACCACCACGTCCTTGCCACGCAGGTATTCGAGCCGCCGCGCCAGCCGGCGGCCCGCGTCGGTCCGATCCGCGAACGACATGAGTCGACCTCTGTCTCCGATGTTCCCGTGCTCGCCGCCCGACGGCAACATGCTTGCCGGTCAACCGGCAACTTCCTGGCTTCCCTGTGCTTCTTCGGGCCTCGCGAGCGTGGGTGCGGTCGCCGTCAGCGGGGAGGCGCGATCCGCAGGATCCGGCGGCGGAGGGTCACCTTGCGGGTGCCGTCCGGATAACGCAGCACCCTGGTCAGCTCCCAGTCGCCGTACTCGGCTTGCTCGGTGAGCAACCGCCGGGCCTTGCTTCGCGGTGTGCCGCGCGGCAGCACCAGGTGCTGGAACTCGTACTCCGAGGCTCGTACGCTCCCCGGCATCGCATGCGCCATCGCCACATGGTGCCATGCGGCATTGCCACATGGTGCGATGCCCGCCGCGGTACGGTCATGCCCGTGACTACCTCGCCGCAGGACCACGCGCGGCTACGGGCTGCACTGCACGAACTGACGGGAGCACTTGAGGTCCATCTCGACGCCGCACTGCGCCGGAGCGGTGCGAACGACCACGCGGTGCAGGCGGCGTACTCCCGGCTCCGCGAGAGCGCCGATCGGTACGACGACCTGCTTTTCGAGATAACCGGTGAAGTGACGCCGTGGGAGTTTCCGGAGGACGGGAGCCGGAACCTCGAGCAGGAGGATCCGACGGCGAGGCCCGACGCCATCACGATCCTGGTGCGCCGTGACTACGCCCTGGCCGACTCCGGAGGCCTGATGGATGCGGGACGGCAGGCCTATGCAGAGCTCTACCCCGACGATCCGGTTGAGGCGGCGCAGGCCGATGTCAGCCATCCGGGCCGTGCGCTCTACC
>CAZMXH010000291.1:570-4845 GCA_964570165.1 uncultured Actinomycetes bacterium | reverse complement strand
GTGGATTGCCGGCGAGCGCGATCGCGATCATCACCCGCTGCCGCATACCACCGGAGAGCTGGTGCGGGTACTCATGGAAGCGGCGCTCGGCTGCCGGAAGCCGCACCAGCCGAAGCAACTCGATGCCCCGCTCGACTGCCTGCCGCCGCTCGATCTTCTGGTGCGCGCATACCGCCTCGATGACCTGAAGGCCGATCTTCATCGTCGGGTTCAGCGACCGCGCCGGGTCCTGGAAGATCATCGCAAGGTCGGTACCTCGGAGCCTGCGCATCTCGCGATCGGGCAGACCGACCAACTCGGTGCCGCCGATGCGGGCGGAGCCGGAGACCTGAGCGCTCGGGGGTAGCAGGCCCATCAACGCTCGGACGCTCACGCTCTTGCCGGAGCCCGACTCTCCGATGATCGCCAGGGTACGGCCCGCTCGGAGCTCGTAGGACAGCCCGGTTACCGCGCGCACCGTGCGGTCACCCTTGGTGAACCTGACCCGGAGATCGGAAACCGTCAGCACCGGCTCCCCAGGGACGGTGCCGGTTTCGCTGCCGGTACGCGGCGCGGGATCGGGGGAGCCGGCAGCCGCTCGGCTCCCCTTGTGTACGATCTGGTTGAGGTTCATCGGCTACTCCATCGGCTGCGCAGGTTCTCCCCGAGCAGGTTGAAGGCCAGCACCGTCACGAGCAGCGCCATGCTGGGCCATAGGACCTGTATCGGAGCCGCGGAGAGCGTCTGGGAAGCTTCGAAGATCATGTTTCCCCAGCTTGGCGCGGGTCGCGGGATGCCGAGGCCGAGGAAACTCAGCGCCCCCTCGGTGATGATGACGATGCCCATGCCGAGCATCATGAAGCTGACCAGCTGAGGCCCGATGTTCGGCGCGATGTGCCGCAGCAGCACCCGCCAACCCGGAGTACCGCATAACTGGGCCGCGGCCATGAACGGAAGCTCGCACAGCCGGAGGGTGGCCGCGCGCGCGATCCGGGCGAACGCCGGAATGCTGAAGAACGCCAGGGCCAGGATGGTGTTGCGCTGGCTCGGACCCAGCGCCTGGGCGATGGCCAGCGTGAGCACTAGCGCTGGGAAGGCGATCAGCACGTCTAGGAAGCGCATGATCACGGTATCGAACCTGCCACTGAGATAGCCCGACAGCGCGCCGAGGGTGCCGCCGAGCCCGAAGCCGAGCAGGTTCACCGCAACGGCCACGATGAGCGAGGCCCGCCCGCCGTACAGCAGCCGGGAGAGGATGTCGTTGCCGTTGAGATCGGTTCCGAGCGGGTGTCCCGGGCTCCCGGCGGGCAACTGCGAGGACAGCACCGAGCCACCGGTCGGCGCGTGCATCGTGACCACGAGCGGAAGGACGAAGCAGGCAAGCACGACGATCGCCACCGCCGCGGCAGGGAGCAGGATCGGAAGATCCCGCCGCCACGCCGCCCGGCCCGCGTGTGTCGGCTCGGCCTCGGTGATTGGGCCATCGAGACTTTGAGCGGCGCTGTCAACGGCTGCCATAGCGGATCCTCGGGTCGAGCACGAGATAGAGCAGATCGACGATCAGGTTGGCCATCACGGCCACGAGGGCGAATATGAGCACGCAGGCTTGGACCACGATCGCGTCGCGGGCGTTGATCGACTGCAGTAGCAGTTGCCCGATGCCGGGCAGGGCGAAGATCTGCTCGATGATCACGGTGGCGCCGATGAGGGTGCCCAGGTTGAGACCCACCAAGGTGATCAGTCCGAAGGCAGAGTTGCGGAACGCGTGCCGGATCAGGACCCGCCACGGCCCTATCCCCTTGGCACGGGCGGTGTCGACGTAGTCCTGGCTGAGCATCTGCTCGACGAGGTCACCTCGGAGGAACCGGGTGTAGAAGCAGAACAAGGGGAAGGCGATCGCGATCACCGGCAGGGTCATGGACCGGAGGTTCCCCGCGACGCTCTCGGTCAACGGCACATATCCGATCGCTGGGAGCACGCCCAGCATGACCGCGAAGACCACCACCATCAGTAACGCCAGCACGTAGTTGGCGACAGCCAGCCCAGTCATGCTGACGACCATCGACAGCCGGTCCAGCACGCCGCCCGGCCAGCGGGCTGCGAGCACGGCAACAGGGATGGCCAGCAGCACTGAGACCAGGAACGCCAGCCCCACAAGCTCGAATGTGACCGGCAGCCGGCTGCCGAGCAGAGAGGTGACCGACTGGCCGCTGACCATCGAGGTTCCCAGGTCGCCGGTGACGACATCCTGTAGCCAGCTGAGGTACTGCACATGCGGGGGCCGGTCCAGGCCCATCTCGGCCTCGAGTGCCGCGATTTGCTCCTCGGTGGCGTCGATGCCCAGCAGCTGCTGGGCGCCGCTGCCGGGGATGAGGGTGAGCACGACGAACGTCAGCAAGCTGACGCCTACCATGATTGGGATCGCCATCAGCACCCGTTTGACGATCAGCCGCAGCATCGGCGACCGGGCGACACCGGCCATGCGCCCGAGTGCCGCCTGGGCGGTGGAGCGCCCGTTGTCGGGGGTTGCTGCCGTGCTCACCCGGACTCCTAGTCCCGACGGGGCCGTCCAGACGCGCTCCCACAGCACCCCGGAGTTGACGGCGAGCGCAGGGATCTTCGTGGTCAGGCCCGGACCCTGCACACCTTCCGTCGCGATGTTGGCCGGTGCGAAGGCCAGCCCAAACGGTGCGTAGGCCTCGCTGGCGATGAGCTCGCCCGCCTCGCGGTAGATCTCGGCGCGCTCGTCCGGGTCCAAGGTGGCGGCTCCCGCGTTCAGCAGCTCGTCCAACGCCTCGTCCGAGACGCCGCTGAACGGCGCGGTCGACGCGAACCGGAACGCGACGCCGACGCCGGCGTCCGGATCCCAGGCCCCCGCGGTCTGCAGCATGGACTGCCACTCGCCGCCCTGGAACTCCTCGATGAGCGTGCTCAGCTGGTAGTCGTCGGTCGTCACCTCGATGCCGGCCTCCTCCCACTGCGTCTCCAGCGCGGTCATCACGGTCGTCGCCGTGTGGATCGAGATGGTGCCCAAGTGGACCTCCAGGCCGCCGAGCTCGTCGACGATCTGCTGCGCCTGCTCTGGGTCGTAGTCGATGTAGCCGTCGATCTCCTCGGTGTGGAACAGGCCGCCGGGGGCGGTGAACGTCTCGCTCACCGGGAACTGGCCTCCGAACGCACCCTCGGCGATCGCCTCGAAGTCGGTCGCGTAGTAGATCGCTTCCCGGGCCCGCTTGTCGTCGAACGGCGGGATCCTGGTGTTGAGCTGGATGACGTAGGGCGACGTGGGCGGCTGCACCGTGGTCACGAGCCCCTCGGTGGCCTGCGCCTGCTCGATCAGGGGGCTGGTGCTCATTCCCTCGTAGGCCTGCGCCTGCCCGGCCTGCAGGGCCTGCAGAGCCGGCTGGTCGCCGCCGATCGATTTGAAGATCAGCTCGTCCAGGTACGGCAGGTCCTCCTTGAAGTAGTTCTCGTTGCGCTCCAGCACCAGTTCAGAGCTGAACTCGTTCTCCGCCACCGTGAACGGCCCGGCGCCTACCGGCGTCTCCGCGAACTGCTCCTCACCCATCTCCTCGAACGAGGTCGGCGAGGCGATCCAGTTGATGTTGCTTACGGGGAAGCTGTTGACGATGGCCGCGTTCGGGGCGGCGAACTCGACCTGGACGGTGAGCGGGTCGAGCACGGTGATCGCGTCCGCCGGGTCGAAGTCCTCGACGGGGGCGCCGTCCTCGCCCACGGACCCGGCCAGCTGCCACTGCGGCGCGCAGGTGCACGGCGCGCCCGTGTTGCGGATGAAGTTCCAGGCCACGGCCTCGGCGTCCAGCGGCGTCCCGTCGGTGAACTCGATCCCTTCGCGGAGCTTGATGGTCAGCGTCAGGCCGTCCTCGCTGAACTCGTAGCTTTCCGCCTGGTTGGGGACGATCTGCGCGTTCGATCCGTCATCGTCGGCTTCCAGCAGGAACAGCCCGCCGTAGATTGCGTGCATCTGCGGCAGGTTCGCCCCGCCGGTGGTGTTCGTCGCCGGGTCGAGGCCGGTGGGCCACCCGCCTGCGAAGCTCTGCTCGAGCAAGGCGGTGACGGTCCCGCCGTGCTGTGGCCCGCCGTCATCGACAGCCTCCTCTTCTGACACTTCTTCCGGCGCGTCCTCAGGCGTGTCTTCCGACGTGCCGCAGGCGGCAGCCAGCAATGCCACCGATAACAGGACCGGAACCGCCCCAGGGAGGCGTCCCGGCTTCCGATTGAGTTTCGCGGTTTCTCTCACGTCGATGCTCCGCTCTCGGGTATACGCGTCGGTCG